>JACCYC010000289.1 GCA_013696665.1 Burkholderiaceae bacterium
GTGGTTCGGCCGCGCGGCTGGCACCTGGACGAGAAGCATGTGCTGATCGACGGCCAAAGGGTTTCGGGGGGGATCTTCGACTTCGCGCTTTACATGTTTCATAACGCTAAGGAGTTGATGGCGCGCGCCAGCGGTCCTTACTTCTATCTGCCGAAGATGGAGTCTCACCTCGAGGCCCGTCTATGGAATGACATTTTCGTCGCCACGCAGCAGGCGCTCGGAATTCCGCAAGGCACGATCAAGGCAACCGTCTTGATCGAGACAATCCTCGCCGCCTTTGAGATGGATGAGATTCTGTACGAGCTGCGAGAACATTCTGCGGGGCTGAACGCAGGCCGCTGGGATTACATTTTTTCGTGCATCAAGAAGTTCAAGGTCGACAAGAACTTCGTGCTGGCGGATCGCGCCAAAGTGACAATGACCGCGCCTTTCATGCGCGCCTATGCGCTGCTGTTGCTGGCGACGTGCCATAAGCGCAACGCTCCTGCCATCGGTGGCATGAGCGCGCTGATACCGATCAAGAACGATCCTGAGAAAAACGAAACGGCTATGGCGGGTGTCCGCAATGACAAGCAGCGTGATGCCAGCGATGGATATGACGGTGGTTGGGTGGCGCACCCGGGATTGGTCCCGATCGCGATGGAGCAGTTCGTCAAAGTTCTCGGAGACCGGCCCAACCAGATCGACAAGAAGCGGGATGACGTTGCCGTCAAGGCTGCAGATTTGTTGAATTTCCAGCCTGAAGCGCCCATTACCGAAGCGGGTCTGCGGATGAATGTGAATGTTGGAATTCACTATCTCGGTTCATGGCTGGCGGGCAATGGCTGCGTGCCGATTCACGATCTGATGGAAGACGCCGCCACCGCGGAGATCAGTCGTTCGCAGGTGTGGCAATGGATTCGCTCGCCAAAAGGTGTTCTTGACGACGGCCGCAAAATCACCGCGCAGTTGCTGCGGACGCTGATTCCGGAGGAGCTTGCAAAGATCAAGGAAGCGGTCGGGCCCGATTCGCCGACCTACGATCGTGCCGCGCAAATCTTCGAGCAAATGAGTACGCAGCAGGCTTTCGCCGAGTTTCTCACGCTGCCTCTGTACGAAGAGATTGCCTGATTCTCTACTGCGTTTTGCGCAATCGATAAAGGACGTGGCGGCCAAGAGGATGTCCCACGGGGACACGCGGATGTTCGAAGTCGCCTGCAATATCGCGCCGCATGCCGAGGCGTTCCATCACGCGCCGCGATGGGTGATTGGTGGCAGTGGTAAACGATACGATTTCATTGAGGTGCATCACATTAAAACCATAATTGAGCGCGAGTCGCGCAGCCTCGGTCGCGTATCCATGTCCCCAATATTGCGGCCTGAACCGCCATCCGACCTCGGTGCACGGAGTAAACGGAGTCTCGTACGGCGGCGAGCTCAGGCCGGTAAAACCCGCACACTCGCCATTGATGTCGACGCACCACCACCCTGACCCGTGTTCTGTGATGTAGGCACGCATGCGGGCCAGCAGCGCATCAGACTCCGTGCGCGACAGCGGCGCAACAAAAAACGCCATGACACGCGGATCAGCGTTGCTCGCGGCGAAGACATCGGAATCATCATCTCGCCACGGACGCAGCAGCACGCGATCACCACGCAACAGTGGCTGCTGCGTTGTAATGTTCCGACGATGCATTAATGCTCCGCTATGCGCCCTGCAGTCTCGATTTGAGCACAGCTCGCTGGTCTCCAGCGAAGGTAAGCTAGCGCGATGAATGCTTCTGACACTCCGAGCGAGCTGCACTGCGTCTTCGAGATTCAGCGCGCCGCCTATGACGCCGCGCCGTTTGCGGAATGGGATGAGCGCCGCGGCCGGCTCGAGCGGCTGCGCGGACTCCTTAACAACAATGAGGCGGCGATAGAAGCGGCGATCGACTCGGATTTCGCTGGCCGTCCGCGTATCGAAACTCAGATCGCCGAAATATTTCCGAGCACTGTTGCAATCCGCGGCGCTCTCAAGCATGGCAAGCGATGGATGAAGCCGCGCAGCGCTGGAGTGTCGAAATGGTTTCTGCCCGCTCGAGCGCATGTTGTACCTCGGCCGCTCGGGGTGGTCGGCATCATCGTGCCGTGGAACTACCCACTTTTTTTATCGGTAAGCCCGCTGGTGACTGCGATCGCGGCCGGCAATCGCGTGATGTTGAAAATGTCCGAATTTACTCCGGCGTTTTCCGAATTGTTCCGTCAACTGATCATCGGTGCATTTCGCGCTAACGAGGTTTCGGTCATCACCGGCGGCGCCGATGTCGGAACGCAGTTCGCGGCGCTCCCGTTCGATCATCTGCTGTTCACCGGCTCCACTAGCGTGGGCCGTAAAGTCATGGCGGCAGCCGCGCAAAACCTGACACCGGTCACGCTCGAGCTCGGCGGAAAATCTCCGAGCGTTGTCGCGCCCGATTATCCGATCGACCACGCGGTGCAGCGTGTGCTCGCCGGAAAGTTGCTCAACGCCGGCCAAACATGCATCGCGCCCGACTATGTACTGATACCGCGCACCGCCTTGGCGCCGTTCGTCGATGCGGCCAAACGTCAGGCGCGCGGCATGCATCCGGCCGGCATCGATGATGTGGACTACTGCAGTATTGTCAACGCGCGCCAGTACGATCGGTTGCTCTCCAGTTTGCAGCAGGCGCGCACCGCGGGTACTGAAATTGTGCCGCTGTTCGACGGCGCTCAAAGCGACGATCGCGCGCATCGCCTGGCGCCTGCGTTGCTGATTGATCCGCCGCCGAATGCGAGCGTGATGAGCGAGGAAATCTTCGGGCCGCTTTTACCGGTGATTCCGTACGACTCGCTGAAGGATGCTGTTGCCTTTATCAACGCGCAGCCGCGACCGCTTGCGATGTACTGGTTCGACAATGATCGGCGTCGGGTGGAATGGGCGCTTAAGAGCACGCATGCAGGAGGCGTTTGTATCAATGAAACCCTGTTGCACGTGGCACAGGAGGATTTGCCGTTCGGCGGTGTGGGTGCTTCCGGTATGGGTCATTATCACGGGCGTTGGGGCTTCGACACATTCAGTAAGTTGACTTCCGTGTTTCGACAGTCGCGGTTTAACGGCGTGAAGATGTTCCTGCCGCCGTACAAGCCGCGCGTCGCGAAGATGCTTCGCTTGATGAAGCGGTTCTAAGCCAAGGGAAAAGCCATGTGCAGAAGCATCAAGACGCTTTACAACTTTGAGCCACCCGTCGCGGAAGAAGAAATCCGCGCGGCGGCGTTGCAGTTCGTCAGGAAGGTGACCGGCTTCAACAAACCGTCGAGAGTGAACGAAGCAGCATTCTTTGCCGCCATCGAACAGATCGCCGCGGTGTCAAACAAACTACTTGCTTCGTTGCATACCGACGCGCCTCCGAAAGATCGCGAAGAGGAGGCGGCTAAAGCTCACGAACGCGCGGTTCAGCGTTTTTCCGCCTGATCGGCATGCGTGACAGCATCACCGGGCAGCACGTTGATGTTCGAAAACGCGCGCGCGTCCTCGAACGGTACGGACACCGCATTAAGCGATGCAAGCCAGCGATGCATCGCACGCTCGCCGCCGGCGATCGACAGCGCAAGCTGTTCCACGGCGCTGGTGTTGATCAGCGCAAAGACAGGTTGATGATCATCGCCTGTGCGAGCGCAGGCTGCCGCGGCCCCGGCTTTGGCCGCGCCGTGCGCGAGGCGTTGCACAAGGTCGATTGGCAGGTAGGGCGCATCGCACGGAACTACCGCGACCCATCCGGTCCCAGCGCGTCGCAAACCGCTCAACACACCGGCTAGCGGACCGGCAAAACGCTCGGTGCCCGTGTCGAGCGCATCTTCGACGACCGTGCCGAGCGTTGCGTAGCGCTCGACATTCCGGTTGGCCGATATCAGCAACGAGGTAACTTGCGGCGCAAACCGCCCGACGACACGGGTGATCAACGGTTGACCGTCGAACTGCACCCAGCCCTTGTCAGCCCCGCCTACGCGCTCACCACGGCCGCCGGCCAGAATAAGGCCAGTCACATCCTGTTTCGGCATTAGCCGCCGATGTACGACATCTCGACTTTTGGCATCGGCGCCGTCAGCGGACCGCGCAACTCAGAGTAACGGTCATCGCGTGCGCGCCAGATGTGACCGATCGCTGCTTCGAGCTGGGAATCGGTGGCAGCAGGTTGCAGTTCGCTTCCGCGCAGCAGCGTGCGCAGATCGTGCCCCAGGCCAGCGAACAGGCACAGATAAAGTTTGCCTTCGGTCGACAGGCGCGCACGCGTGCAAGCGCGGCAAAATGCGTGTGACACGCTGGAGATCACGCCGATCTCTCCGCTGCCGTCGCGATGGCGCCAGCGTTCGGCCACTTCGCCTGAGTAATTCGGCTCGACCGGATCGAGGTCGAAATGGTGCGCCAGCAGTTGCACGATTTCGGCCGACGGCACGACTTCGTCCATGCGCCAACGATTGGATGTGCCGACGTCCATGTATTCGATGAACCGGACGATGTGCCCGGTGCCGCGGAAATGCCGCGCCATTGCGACGACTTCGTGTTCGTTGACGCCGCGCTTGACCACCATGTTGATCTTGATCGGCGCGAGCCCCGCCGCGGCGGCGACATCGATGCCATTGAGCACGTCGCGCACTGGAAAGTCTACGTCGTTCATGCGGCGGAAAATCGCGTCGTCGAGGCCGTCGAGCGATACGGTGATTCGCTTCAGCCCGGCTTCGGCAAGCTGTTGAGCTTTACGCGCGAGCACCGAGCCGTTGGTCGTCAGGGCAATGTCGACATCTGTGCCGTCGCGCGTTTTCACCGACGCCAGCATCGCAATCAGCTTGTGCAGGTCTTTGCGTAGCAACGGTTCGCCGCCGGTCAGCCGAATCTTCTCGACACCGTGGCTGACGAAAATTCGAGCCAGCCGCGCGATCTCCTCGAACGACAACAGGTCAGCGTGCCGCAGGAACCGATACCCGGAATCGAACACTTCCTTCGGCATGCAATACGTGCAGCGGAAATTACACCGGTCGGTCACCGATATACGCAAATCGCGTAGCGGCCGGCCGAGCTTGTCGGCGACGTGTCCTGTCGGTGGCGTGTGCGGCTCGTTTCCGGTGGCGTACGCGCGCGAGCTTGCAACGCGCGTGTTCAGCAACGGAATCAGCGGAATGAACGCCCGACCTGTCATGTGTCGATGGTACTGCCGCTCGCGAGGCGGCTTGTTCTAAGCCGCCGGACGGTCTTCGCCGGAGCGGCCGGTTTCAATCTGCTCCAGCGGCGCGTCCTGCAAAGGCGGCAGCACGGGCCGTTCTCGCCTGCCGCGCAGCGGTGGCGCTGCTGCCGATGCAAGTTTCGCCTGCGTATCCGAATATTTATCGGCTGCGGTTTGCACCAGCGTCAGACCGGCGCTGTCCAGCACCGGCTGCAACTCGTCAATGGGCAGCGGTGCTGGTTGAACCACCGGTAATGAAATGATCGTGGGAGTTGTCACCACGGGCGGCAAGCGGACCGCTGTGAAGTTGGTGACAACAACCGGTTCTGCGGCGACCATAATAGGCTCGCGTTGCGATGGAGCCGGATCAAACAGCGTCGATACAGGTGGCGCCTGCTGTTCGACCGCGTTGAGCAATGCTGCAGGTTCACCATGCGGCTCGGTGTCGACGTGGTGGGGTTCCGTGCCGTCCACATCGTCAGCGACTTCCTGGTCCAAAACGCCGTTGGATCCCGCTTCAATTGAATTGCCCTCGGGCGCGGCCTCGTTCGAGCCGCCTTCGCCGCGTCCGCCGCGGCCCCTGCGGCGCCGCCTTCTGCGCCCACGATCTTCCTGACCTTCAGCGAGCGGCGCCTCGGCCGCTGGAATAGTCGAACCGACTGTTGCGTCGACTGAAAGTGCAATCAGTGATGGATCGACTTCGTCCGGCGTAGCTACGTGCTCGGCGGGGTCATTCGGCAAGCGCTTGTCCTTGTCGTTGCGCGACCGCGGCTTGCGCTTTGCGGACCCTTCCGAACCTCGCGTGTCCTGCTGCGGCGGTCGACGCTCGGCGCGCGGCGCCGCTTCGGGACTCGCACTACTCGCCCGCGGCTCGGGCCGTTTCGCGTCCTGCTCGGACTGGCGTCCTTCGCCATCGCGCCGTTCACCGCCGCCGCTCCGACCGTCGCGTCTGCTGTCACGCCGCCCATCGCGGCGAGCATCGCCGTTGCTTCGTCCACGACGCTGTTCGTTGCGACCCTGTCCTGTGCTCGCACTTCGTTCGCGTAAGGGCGCCGGAACGACGATCGGGGGCGACACCACACGTTGGTTATCGACCGTCTCGCCTGTGAAGAAGGCAACGATGCGATCCCACCACCCGATGGTTGCGACTTCGGCTTGCCTTGGCGGTGCGGCTGGGACGATCGCCGCCACTGGCGTGGACGCCGGCGCTGGCGTTTCGGGCACGATCCCTTTGACCACCGCCTCCTGGCGCGTGCGGGCGCGCTCGTCGTCTGCCTTGCCGCGTGAGTAGGGCGTATCAGTGCTTGGTGCAAGTTCCGCAGCGCGTTCAAAGCTCGATTTGGTCACTTCGAGCCGGGCATCGTCATGACGCAAGCGCTCGATGTGATAGTGCGGTGTCTCGATGAACTTGTTTGGAATCAGCACCACCGACAATCGCAGCCGTGCTTCGATCTTTGCGATATCGGTGCGCTTTTCGTTCAGCAGATAACTGGCAACTTCAACCGGCACCTGTGCATGAACCGCCGCGGTGCCTTCCTTCATGGCCTCTTCCTGCAGGATACGAAGAATGTGCAGCGCCGAGCTCTCGGTATCCCGGATCACGCCAACTCCGTTGCAGCGCGGGCACGTGGTGTGGCTCCCCTCGTTGAGCGCCGGCCGGATGCGTTGGCGCGAAAGCTCCATCAGGCCGAACCGCGAGATCTTTCCCATCTGAACGCGCGCACGGTCATAGTGCAGCGCATCTTTCAAGCGGGTCTCGACCTGACGCTGATTTTTCAGGTCCTCCATGTCGATGAAGTCGATCACGATCAGTCCACCGAGATCGCGCAGGCGCAACTGGCGCGCCACTTCATCGGCAGCCTCGAGATTCGTCCGGACTGCGGTCTCTTCGATGTCCGAACCCTTGGTCGACCGCGCGGAATTCACGTCGACTGAAACGAGCGCCTCGGTGTGATCAAGAACGATCGACCCGCCCGAAGGGAGCGGAACTTGGCGCGAGTACGCAGTCTCGATCTGATGTTCGATCTGAAACCGCGAGAACAACGGCACGTCATCCTGGTAGCGTTTCACGCGCGCCAGGTTGTCGGGCATCACATGAGCCATGAACTGACGCGCCTGCTCGTAGATGTCGTCGGTGTCGACCAGGATCTCGCCGATCTCCGGATGGAAATAATCCCGAATCGCGCGAATGACGAGATTGGATTCTTCAACGATCAGAAAGGGCGGCGGGTTGGCACGCTTGAGGCGCTGACCATCTGGACCGTTCTGAGTGTCAACGTAGGTCGTAACTTTCTTGCCGGGGCTGGCGGCGTCGTCAACAGCGAGCTCAAATTGAGGACGCCCTGCGCCTTCAATGGCGTGCCACAGCTTCATCAGGTAATTCAGGTCCCACTGCAACTCTTCGACATTGCGGCCGATGCCCGCCGTGCGCGCGATGATCGACATGCCCGACGGCAGATCGAGCTGATCCATCGTCTCGCGCAGCTCTTGCCGGTCTTCGCCTTCGATGCGTCGCGACACGCCGCCACCGCGCGGATTGTTCGGCATCAGCACCAGATAGCGGCCGGCGAGCGAGACAAACGTGGTCAGCGCGGCGCCCTTGTTGCCGCGCTCTTCCTTCTCGATCTGAACGACGAGTTCCTGACCTTCTTTCAGCGCGTCCTGAATGCGGGCGGTGCGCACATCGACGCCGTCGCGGAAGTAAACCTTGGACACTTCCTTGAACGGCAGGAAGCCGTGGCGCTCTTCGCCATAATCGACGAAGCAGGCTTCAAGACTCGGCTCGACGCGGGTGACGACCCCTTTGTAAATATTCGATTTACGTTGTTCGCGTCCAGCGGACTCGATATCGATGTCGACCAGCCGTTGGCCTTCGACGATCGCCACGCGCAACTCTTCTGCATGCGTGGCGTTAAACAACATGCGTTTCATCAGCACTCCCTGCGCCTTCGGTGTTAATCCTGGCGCTGTTGTTGTGCCGAAACGAAACGGGCGGGACCTCGAGCTTTAAGTCTCCGGAACACAGAGCGACCGTTGCGCCTGGGCGCGGCGGTCGGCAGTGCAGTGTGTATTCAATAACCGCAACGCAGTCACGTGCCGCTCGGCCCAAACAAGGGGCGGCTCGGAAGTTCTGACGTGATGGGCGGATTGCATTGATCTCTGTTCAGGAGGCCTTGATCTGGCTAGTCTCTTAGTTCTGTCCGAACGAATCGTTTCAGCGGGCCGCAACGAGGCGGCTCTGGTGCAGCCGCCGCGATGCTCAGCATCTGGGGCGACTGCAAATTCAGGAGATGACAATCACCTCCAACATGCCGCGGACGCTGGATGATCTCCAAAGCGTCGGCAGCGCCTGTGCGGAGATGAGCGAAGCTACAATCCCCACGGTGCCGGTTCCACAAGCCGATGCCTCGAGAAGCACCTGCCTCTGAGTACCTTCTCCAAGTACGTCTTTGTAACGTCCCGACCGCGCGAGTATATGCAAGATGAGCCCGGCGCGTAAAACCCCGAAAGCGGCAGTCGGCGGACAACCGACTGCTTCAGGGCCCGAAGCCCCCAGCGCGGAGCGTGCCTCCTATCGAACCGTTGGCCCGGAGTCCGAAGGGCAGCGACTGGACAACTATTTGATCCGCCTTGCAAAGGGCGTCCCGAAGAGTCACGTCTATCGCATTGTGCGGCAAGGCGAGGTACGCGTGAACAAGGGCCGGGCTGCGGCTGATTACCGACTCGAAGTAGGAGATCAGATACGTATTCCTCCGTTACGAATCGCCGAGCGTGCGCCGACTCCGCTTGCTGCGGTTCCCGCCGCGAGCATGCCGCCTATCCTGTTTGAAGACGAACATCTGATCGCGGTCGACAAACCGGCAGGGCTTGCTGCGCACGGTGGCAGCGGCATTGCGTATGGTTTGATTGAGCGTGTTCGTGCGGCGAGGCCGAATCAGCCGTTTCTGGAACTCGTGCATCGGCTCGATCGCGAAACGTCGGGCATTTTGCTGCTTGCAAAGTCGCGCCGCGCGCTCCTTGAACTGCACAGTGCGCTGCGGGAGGGGCGGGTCGAGAAGCGCTATGCGGTGCTGGTGGCCGGAACGTGGGTCAATGACAGGCAGCATGTACGGTTACCGCTGCGCAAGTACGTGAACCGTCATGGAGAGCGCCGCGTCAGCGTGGACGACGAAGGCGTTGCATCACATACGATTTTTAGCTTGCTCAAGCGATACGAACGTTTCTCGCTGCTTGAAGCGGACCTGAAAACCGGGCGCACGCATCAGATTCGTGTTCATCTGGCGCATCTGGGATTTCCAATCGTGGGGGACGACAAATACGGCGACTTCGATCTGAATAAAGCGGTCGCGCGTGGTGGCTATGCTCCTGGCCTGGCGCGCCTTGGGCGAATGTTTCTGCACTCGGGGGCAATGGATTTCCAACATCCGGTGACGAGCCAGCCGATGGCGCTGGTAACGCCGCTCCCTGCCGACTGTTCAGACTTTCTGAAGACGCTCGATGCGCGGCTTTGATCTGATCGTGTTCGACTGGGACGGCACAATCGTCGACTCCACCGCGATGATTGCTGGATGCATTCGCAGCGCCGCTGCGGACCTGGCACTCGAAGTCCCAACACTGGAGCAAGCAAGCCACGTGATTGGTCTGGGCCTGCTCGATGCGTTATCGCATGCGGTGCCAAGCCTCAAGCCCGAACGCGCGGAGGAATTTTCTGCGCGATATCGGCATCACTACCTTGCGGGCGAATCGAACATCGTGCTGTTTGCGGGCATGGAATCGCTGCTCGAGGCGCTTGCCAGCGAGGTTCCGCTGGCAGTCGCGACAGGCAAGAACCGGCGCGGCCTTGCGCGGGCCTTTGAGTCCACTCGATTGGGCCCGCTATTCGCTGCCTCGCGCTGCGCCGACGAAACACAATCTAAGCCGCATCCCGCGATGCTGTTGGAGCTCGCGGCTCATTTCAATATTCCTGCGCACAGGATTTTGATGATCGGTGATACCTCACACGATCTGCAGATGGCACTGGCTGCAGGGACAAGCGCGATCGGCGTTACGTATGGCGCCCACCTGCACGCACATCTCGAGTTACACAAACCGCTCGCATTAATTGCATCGGTGCCCGAACTCGCGGCTTGGCTGAGCGCAAATGGGCTCGCGACCGGCTGCCGCGCGCAACTTCATACCCGGGTCTCGGAATGAGCTTGGGTCTGCAGAACACTCCGGGCGGAGCGCTGATCGATGTCTGCGAATCGTCGGCGCTGCTCAGCGGCGGGCGAGGTGTTCGCTTCGAGGTCGATGTTGGCGGACGCAATGTTCCTGCGTTCGCGGTGCGCTACGGCGGCCGCGCGTTTGCCTATCTGAATCGGTGTTCACACGTTGCAACCGAGCTCGACTGGTTGCCCGGAGTGTTCTTTGACTTCGACGCTGAGGTTCTGCTGTGCTCGACGCACGGCGCGTCTTACGATCCCGGTACGGGAGCGTGCCGCGCCGGTCCGTGTGCGGGTCACGGCGGCTTGCGCGCGTTGAAGGTCGTCGAGCAGGACGGCCGCGTGTTCTGGCAGCCTGACGGTTATGCCGAGCCCGTCAAAGTCGCTTAACCGCGCATAGCCAGTAGAGAGAACACAGCGGGCCGCTTGGTCAGGTGCCCGTGTGTATCGGTCCGTCGATCCCGCCATTCACCGACCGTGTGCTGCGCGATAAAAGCATCGTCCGAGGTCAGGCCCGTGGCAACCGCGAGCCGCGTGGTTTCAGAACAGTGCGTTAGCAGCGTGTCAAACAGAGTGATGTTCCGATAGGGAGTCTCAATAAACACCTGCGTCTCCCCCGTTCGGGATTCGCGCTCCAGCGCGCGAACCGCGGTCGCGCGTTCGTCGGTTGCAATGGGCAGGTAACCCACAAAGCGAAAGCGCTGGCCGTTAAGCCCGCCCGCCATTAACGCAAGCACGATTGCAGACGGGCCCACCAGTGGCACAACTCTCCATCCGTTGCGATGCGCTGCAGCTACCAGCGTTGCCCCCGGGTCCGCGATCGCCGGGCACCCCGCCTCCGAAACGATCGCCATGTCGGCACCCCGCTGCAAGGGAGCAAGCCATCCGGCAATCTGCTCGTCGCGTGGCGCGTGACCGATTTCGACGATCGAAAGCTCAAGCATCGGCGTTGAATGTTCGAGCAGCTTCAAAAACGCGCGCGCCGATTTCGCATTCTCAACCAGAAAATGCTGTATGCGACGTGCGATCGCGATCACATCGGGCGGCAAGGCCGCATCCAATGGCCCGCCGATGGGCGACGGCAGTAGGTAAAGAATTCCGCTCATCAATCGAGGACTTCGATTCCAACTGCGGCAAGCATCGACGTAAGCCGAATCAATGGCAGGCCGATCAACGCGGTGGGATCATCGGATGCCACTCGTGCGATCAGCGCAATGCCAAGCGACTCGATCTTGGCACTGCCTGCGCAGTCGTAAGGCACATCGGCGCGCAGATACGCTTCAAGTCGGCTGCGCGGTAGCGTGCGAAACGTCACCGTCGTCGATATGCAGTCGACCTGGACGTTCCCGTCCGGAGCGACGACAGCGAGCGCCGAATTGAAGACGGCGGTTCGACCCTGCAATGCGTGTAGCTGGGCGAGCGCGGCTTCGTGTGTGTGTGGCTTCCCGAGCGTGGCCCCTTCCAGATCGACGGTCTGATCTGCACCAATCACGATTGCGTGTGCAAGGGTGGCCGCGACATTCAACGCTTTGGCACGCGCCAATCGCAAAGCGGTAGCCCGCGGACCTTCCGAAGCCAGCGCTTTCTCATCCACATCGGGCGCATGGATTTCGAACGGCACGCGCAGGCGGGCCAGGAGGTCACGGCGATAAGGCGAAGTCGAGGCGAGTACGATCAGCGGACGAGTCATTGGACAAGTTTAGAGCGCACCTCGGCGTTTCATCAGCCCCTTCTGATGTCTCTGCATTCGCAAACAATTGACAGCTTCGAGCTTGCACGCGCCAGCCGGCAGATTGACGGCTGGGTCAACGTGGCGGATTTGCTTCGCCTGTCTTCGTTGCTCGCAGACTCCAGCGGGGCATTGCACTACCGCGTCACCGGTGTAGCCGACGTCGAAGGTGAGCCCGGTGCGCAGTTGCAGCTGACCGGCTTGCTGCGCCTGACGTGTCAACGATGTAATGAGCCACTCGAGTTTCAATTAGACCGTGCGGTCCTCTTTCGATTTATGGCAAGCGAGGAGGCATTGAATGCGCTGCCGATCGAGGAAGATGAGATCGATGCCGTTGTAGGTTCACGCATGATGAACGTGCGTGACTGGATCGAGGATGAAGCGATGCTGTCACTGCCGCTGGTAGCGCGACATGACGAATGTTTGGCGGCGCATTCGACCCAGGACTTCGATCCGGTGAAAGTCGCCAACCCGTTCGCCGCTTTATCGGCAATGCGAGACGCCCGGAATGACGACAAAAGTAAAACTTAGAAGCGCGCCGGCGTCCGGTTTTGTCGCCCTCGGCCGCTGTCCGCGAGCATGCCGTCGGGTACAATCGCCGCCTTTTCGCGGGGTTAGCCATGGCTGTCCAGCAAAACAAGAAGTCAACAGCAAAGCGCGGCATGCATCGGTCGCACGATTTTCTGATCAACCCCGCGACGGC
>JACCYC010000049.1 GCA_013696665.1 Burkholderiaceae bacterium
CGGTGACAACATCCAGATGGAAGTCAGTCTGATCAACCCGATCGCGATGGAAGAAGGCCTGCGCTTCGCCGTCAGAGAAGGCGGTAAAACCGTCGGCGCCGGTGTCGTCGCTAAAATTCTTGTGTAGCTAGTTACGACTAGGGGCGTAGCTCAATTGGCAGAGCGCTGGTCTCCAAAACCAGAGGTTGGGGGTTCGATGCCCTCCGCCCCTGCCACCACTGGGAACACGCAGTAAAAAAAATGGCAACACAGAATGTCGAAACAGTAACCAGTAAGGCCGATTGGGTCCTTGTTGCGCTCGCCGTCTTGGCCGCGGTGGGCGGCGTCCTCGGATTCACGTTTCTGACCGAGCAGCCGATGCTCGCCCGTGTAGGCGTGTTGATCGGCGGACTGGTCGTCGCGGTTGTCATTGCATGGTTTTCGTACTCTGGAAAACGATTTCTGGCCTACTCGCGTGAGTCGTACGAAGAAACCAAACGCGTTGTTTGGCCGAGTCGCAAGGAAACAGTGGTGACGACGAGCATCGTTTTCGGATTCGTAGTGGTGATGGCAATCTTTCTATTCTTGGTCGACAAAAGTGTCGAGTGGATGCTGTACGACTTGCTGTTGAGCTGGCGCTAGTCGCTTCTTGGACAACACTATGGCAACGGAAACAGCAGCAGCGGCGCACACCTCGGCAGAGGCTGCAGTACAGACGTCGAGCCCTTCGGGCACGAAGCGTTGGTACGTCGTGCATGCGTACTCCGGTATGGAAAAAGGCGTGGCACGGGCGCTGCAGGAGCGCATTAACCGAGCGAGCTTGCAGTCACAGTTCGGACAGATCCTCGTACCTGTTGAAGAGGTGGTCGAGGTCAAAGGCGGGAAAAAATCGATCACCGAACGGCGTATGTATTCGGGTTACGTGCTCGTCGAAATGGACATGACGGACGAGGCATGGCATTTGGTCAAGAGCACTCCGAAAGTCACGGGCTTCTTAGGTGGCAGTGCGAATCGCCCCTCGCCGCTGCGTCAGAAAGAGGTCGACGAAATTCTGATGCGCATGCAAGAGGGAGCGGAGAAGCCGCGTCCAAAGACCTTGTGGGAAGTTGGTGAGATGGTACGAGTCAAGGATGGCCCGTTCACGGACTTCAACGGCAACGTTGAGGAAGTGAATTACGAGAAGAGCCGCTTGCGTGTCTCGGTCACGATCTTCGGCCGCTCAACGCCGGTCGAGCTTGAATTTGCGCAGGTTGAAAAAGTTTGATGTTGTGATGAACGGGGAGCCGCGTTCGGTTTTATCGAGCGGCGCTTGAACCCACAGGAGGACGGTGATGGCAAAGAAGATCATAGGTTTTATCAAGCTGCAAGTACCTGCCGGCAAGGCGAATCCATCGCCGCCGATCGGACCCGCGTTGGGTCAGCGCGGTCTGAACATCATGGAATTTTGCAAGGCCTTCAACGCGCAGACGCAAAGCCTTGAGCCAGGCTTGCCGATTCCGGTCGTGATCACTGCGTTCGCGGACAAGAGTTTTACTTTCGTGATGAAGACGCCGCCCGCGACGGTGTTGATCAAAAAAGCCGCAAAAATTGAACGGGGATCCCCCAAACCTCACGTCGACAAGGTTGGCAAGATCACACGCGCCCAGGCCGAAGAGATTGCAAAAGCGAAGATGCCGGATCTGACCGCAGCCGACATGGAAGCTGCCATCCGCACCATTGCAGGCAGCGCCCGCTCAATGGGCATCACCGTGGAGGGCCTGTAATGCCGCACATTTCGAAGCGCACGCAGGCCAATCGCGCCAAGCTCGATACGCAAAAAACTTATCCGGTCAGTGATGCGCTGCTGCTGATTAAGCAATGCGCAACCGCCAAGTTCGATGAATCAGTCGATGTTTCCGTCGCACTGGGCATCGACGCTAAAAAATCGGATCAGACGGTGCGGGGCTCGGTCGTGTTGCCCGCCGGCAGTGGCAAGATCAAGCGCGTAGCTGTCTTTGCGCAGGGCGCGAAAGCTGAAGAGGCCAAGGTTGCCGGTGCAGACATTGTTGGCATGGACGACCTTGCAGGCAAGATCAAAGAAGGCTTCATGGATTTTGACGTCGTGATTGCATCTCCGGATGCGATGCGTGTGGTCGGCGGTCTCGGTCAGATTCTCGGTCCGCGTGGACTGATGCCAAATCCGAAGGTGGGCACCGTAACCCCCGACGTGTCGCAGGCGGTGAAGAACGCCAAAGCGGGTCAGGTGCAATTCCGCGCGGACAAGGCCGGAATCGTGCACGCCTCCATTGGCCGCGCCTCGTTCGAGGTCGATCGACTGCAAACCAACTTGGCCGCGCTGATCGATGCGTTGAACAAGTCGAAGCCAACATCTTCGAAGGGCGTTTTCCTGCGCAAGATTTCGGTTTCGTCAACGATGGGAATTGGAGTGCGGGTTGATGCCGCGACATTGAACGGTTAGAGGAAAAGATTATTTGCTGCCGCGACGTGCGGGAGCAGACGAACAGGCTTTGGGCTGCGCGCTACGCCGAGACAGCGAAACGAGCGCGCTGCTGTCAGAGACCGCTGGAAGAAGCGAGTCACAACTGGCTTCTTTAAGTTTGGAAGACGCTTTCCATTCCAGCGCAGACGGTGAACCCGAGGAAGGCATGGAAGTGCGCTCATTTGAATGTGTTGAGACGTGCATCGGTGCTTCGCTTCGGTCGCCGGTTTGTAACCGGTGCTTAAGCAGTTGCGAAGCACTTTTTTGGAGGCCCGTGCATGAGTCTTAATCGGCAACAAAAAGAAGCTGTGGTCGAGGATGTTGGCGCGTTGGTGGCGTCATCGCAATCGATCGTGGTTGCTGAATACCGAGGGCTGAATGTGGATGCGATCACCCGGCTGCGTAAGCAAGCTCGCGCACAGGGTGTGCAGTTGCGTGTGCTGAAAAACACATTGGCTCGTCGCGCGGTCGATGGAACGCCGTTCTCCGGAATGTCCGACAAGCTGGTCGGCCCACTGGTTTATGGCTTCTCCAACGACCCCGTAGCTGCAGCCAAGGTGCTTTCCAGCTTTGCCAAAGACAACGACAAGCTTGTCGTCAAAGCCGGTGGAATGCCCAACTTCGTCATGGACGAAAAAGGCGTGAAGCAGCTTGCGACGTTACCGAGCCGAGAGGAATTGTTGGCAACGCTGATGGCTACGATGCTGGCGCCGATTGGTCAATTCGTTCGCACTTTGAACGAAGTGCCATCGCGTTTGGTACGAACGCTGGCCGCAGTGCGCGACGCCAAGGAATCCGCACCTGCTTGATTCCACGCCCTATCCGTAAAACCGATACAACGCATTTTTAGGAGTTTGTAATGGCACTTTCCAATCAGGAAATACTCGAAGCAATCGGCGCAAAGTCAGTTCTCGAGATCAGCGAGCTGATCAAGATGATGGAAGACAAGTTCGGGGTCTCCGCAGCGGCTGCCGCAGTTTCGGTCGCTGCGCCGGGGGCAGGTGCAGCCGCACCGGTGGCCGAAGAGCAGACCGAGTTCAACGTCATTCTCAGCGATTTCGGCGCCAACAAGGTCAACGTCATCAAGGCAGTGCGTGAATTGACCGGCCTCGGCTTGAAGGAAGCCAAGGATCTGGTCGATGGCGCACCGAAGCCAGTTAAAGAAGGCGTGAATAAGGCAGACGCCGAGGCGGCAAAGAAGAA
>JACCYC010000313.1 GCA_013696665.1 Burkholderiaceae bacterium
GCGTGATGGCGTCGCAGGTTGAATTCCTTGGTCGCATCGTCTAGCGCCTCGTATGAAATCGGCACGCGCTTCCAGTCGATTCCGCTTGGGAGGTCTTCACGTCCGAGCAACTCGGTCAGCGCCCATCGGTCGTATCCGGAATCGCTGACGATAGTGGTCGGGGCGCGGCCGGCGCGCTCGTCGAGCCAGGCAGAGAATGCTTCGGCCGCGAGCGGCAGCGGAACCGCGTCCCCGTCAAGCAACGGCACGACGATCTGTTTTACGAAATCACTCGATCGCTCCACGCTCCAGCCCTTGACTTCGCAATAGAACGCGGTCGAGTCGGTTGCGACGGCCCCGATGCTGATGAGCTCTGGGGTGCGCAGACTTGTGAACTCACTGTCGACGAACACATAAATATGGTTGGGCTGCGGGATCAGCGTTGCCGCGGGTACCGGCAGGATACGAAACAGCAGCAGCTCATCGACGTAGTTCCCCGGCCGCAGGTGCAGCTTTTCGATCACTTCGCTCGCTGCAAGATCGGTTTCGCGAAATCCGGCACGTCGCATCGCGCGTAAAGCCCGCACGTTTCGGCGCGACGGTCGCACGAGGAAACGGTTCACACCATAGTTGGCCTGCATCCAGTCAGCGAGCAGGACAAGCGCCTCCGACCCAAGGCCGCGTCCGGTCCAGCGCTTTTCCGCGAGCCAGATATCAAGCTCAACGACATCATTCAACAGATCGACGGGACCGTGAAAGATGCAGCCAATGTCTTCGCCCCCGGCGACGATAACGAGCACCCGTCCCGAAAATGGGCGGGTACCTTCGAAATGCGCGTTGACGAAATCAGCGGAAAACTCGTCAATCGTAGGCACCGGCCGTTCCGGATAAAGCGGCGCTCCCAACGTGTTTGCGGTCAGATCGGAGTGCGTCACCCATTCGTGAATGCGCGGACGATCGAGCAAGGTCGAGCGTCGCAGGGTCAGCCGGGAGCCAACAACGATTGTCACGCGCGTGACCCGGTTCGCAACAGATGTGCGTACACCGGTCCCAGCATGGCCGCACCTAGCCGCGCGCTGCGGGCACCGCTCCATCCAAAGCGCGCATCAGGCGCGTTGGCGTTGTCCTTAAACGGCATTTCCAACGTGAGTGACAGGCAGCCGAAGGTGTGCCCGGCGTACTTGGAAGCAAGCTTCAGCACGTCTTCCTTGTACTTGCTCGCGTGATAACCGTGCTCGCTTTGGAAGTCAGAGCTCGCTGCCCGAAAGTCCGCGGAAAAGGCTTCCTGTTCAGTGGCCTGTTGCGCAGTGAAGGTCGGCAACATTTCGGAACCCGCAACGAACACGTAGGGCAGGTTTTCATCCCCGTGAATGTCGAAGAACGCGTCGCAGCCAGTCGAATGCATCGCATCGCGCACGCATTGCACTTCCGGGCTGCGCTCAAGCGACGGCGAGAGCCACTCTCGATTCAGATTCGCACCGGCGGCGTTGGTGCGCAGGTTTCCGAGTATCGAGCCGTCGGGATTCATGTTGGCAACAACGTAGAAAGTGGCGGCCTGCCGAAGCCCATTGGCCATCGGGTCCAATGGATCGAGCAAGCTCTGCAGCATCCCCTCGACGAACCATTCGGCCATCGTTTCGCCGGGGTGCTGGCGCGCGATGATCCACACGGGTCGCTGGCCGCTGCCGACAACAAGTGCATCAATGTCTCGTCCCTGAATGCTGGCGCCGAGCCGTTGCGACCGGGCGCCGCGTGAAATGCAGTCTGCCAATAGCGCCAGATGACGTTCCCACGAATACGGCTCGAAATAGCTGATATACGACGGGCCGGGTGCCGGCGGTAGATCGATTGTCAGAATTTGCCCGTCAAAGCGTGTAGGGATTCGCTCCCAACCGCGGCGGTTCCAACTGTGGACTGCGCGATAGTCACGCCAGCCCTCCGGATACGTGGTCACCCCGGCATTAATAACGCGCAGTTGTGCCCCGCTTTCCTCAGCGCCGCTGACACGAAAGTGAAACCACTGCAGAAATTCAGCGGCGCTGCCATCGGCCAGGACATCGTGGCGAATCGCGATGTCCGCGACAGCATCGCTGCACGCGATGACCTCGATCGCACCGCTATCAAACCCGTGACTAATCTGCAACGACATTACGCAAAGCGCCTTATCCGATCAGCAGTCATTCGATCCGGCATGCCTCGTCGAATGGGAGGCGCGGTGAGCGGGGAAACAGCGGGCCCGGGTCTCCATAGCCGAGGCTGCAGACGAAATTGACGATTACGCTGCTACCGGAGAAGAACCCCGCATCAATCTGCGCAGCATCGAATCCCGACATCGGTCCGCAGTCGAGTCCGAGAGCGCGAGCAGCGATGATCAGGTATCCGCCCTGAAGCGAGCTGTTACGCAACGCGGTTTCGCGGATGTGCTCCGGTCGGCCGGCAAACCATGACCGCGCACTCTGATCATGCGGAAACAACAGAGGCAGCTGCTCGTAGAACTCCAGGTCCATGCCCAAAATGGCAGTGACCGGTGCCATGAGCGTCTTTGCCTGATTTCCGCGATTCATGCACGCAGCAAGCTTTTCCTTTACACCGCGCGATTGAACAAACACGATTCGCAGCGGCGAGCAATTAGCGCTGGTAGGACCGAATTTGAGCGTGTCCCACAACGCGCGCAGGGTCTCCTCGGACACCGGCGTCGGCAACCATGCCCCATGCGTGCGCGCCTCACAAAAAAGCAGGTCGAGCCCATTGTCGTCGAGGCGCTTCGGGGCAGTTGGCTTCATCGGTGCTTGCACTGCGTGCTGATCAGCACGTGGCTGTCGCCTGTCTATTGATGCAAGCCCTATTGCAATGGGTTCTTCAGCAGATTTGCGAACGGCACTGGCATGACTTCGATGCCTTCGTCCTTCAACTCAGCGGCCTCTTCCTTCGAAGCCACGCCGCGAATCGAACGTTTCGGTGCTTCGTCGTAATGAATGCGCCGCGCCTCCTCTGGAAAGCGCTCACCGACATCCTCGCTATTGGCGGCGACGTGCCGTGCGATCTGCAGCATCATCGAGCGCATGGATTCGTCATTCGGCATTGCGACCGCTTCTTTGCCCGACAATTCCGACGCTTCCGGGCCACTGCCCAAATTCAGACGCGGCGCCGATAAAAGCTTGCGGACATCAGTGCTCGCGCACACTGGACATTCGATCAGTGCGGCATCAAGTTGGCGATCAAACTCATCGCCGGAGGCAAACCAGCCTTCGAACAAGTGTTCCTGATCGCAGCAGAGATTAAATACTTTCATCGTGTCCTGGTGCCGCGGGCCGGAATCGAACCGGCATGCCTTCTTTCGTTAGCGGCGGATTTTAAGTCCGCTGTGTCTACCAGTTTCACCACCGCGGCAATCGGCGGAAATGGAGGCGGGGGTCGGAATCGAACCGGCGTACACGGATTTGCAGTCCGCTGCATGGCCACTCTGCCACCCCGCCGCTGTCCACGGCCTGCCGCTGAATCAAAAGGGGAAGCACGGCGGCTTCCCCTCAAAAGTCTGGAGCGGGAAAAGGGTCTCGAACCCTCGACCTCAACCTTGGCAAGGTTGCGCTCTACCAACTGAGCTATTCCCGCACGAGGCCGCGAAGTATAGCGAAATTAGGGCGTCCGATCGCTCAGATAAGGCCACGCGAGCCTCAGGTAGATCAACATGGAATA
>JACCYC010000319.1 GCA_013696665.1 Burkholderiaceae bacterium
CATTCAAAAAGATCTCCTCGGTTCCATTGCCATGATGCACATCGAAATCGATGATTGCGACCCGCTGCAGCCCGTGCACATCAAGTGCATGGCGCACTCCCACCGCAATGCTGTTGAAGAAACAAAAACCCATCGCAGCGGATTGTCGCGCGTGGTGCCCGGGCGGGCGAACCGCGCAAAACGCATTGGCAATCTGCGCATCGATCACACGATCGGTGGCGTCGACCACCGCACCGGCAGCGCGCAGCGCCGCGTCGAGCGTATGCGCGTTCATGGAAGTGTCGGGGTCCAGCGGTTGGTAGCCGTTACTCGGTACGCTAGACTGCAAATGTTCAATGTAGTCCGCACTGTGCGCGCGCTGCAATGCCTCGACCGACGCGGGTGGTGCATCGTAGTAGGCGAGATGCGGCGCCAGGCCGGTCGAGATCAAGTGATCCTGAATCGCTGCCAGGCGCTCGGGGCGTTCAGGATGCCAAGAGCCCATTTCGTGCAGCGAACATGCGCGATGCGTAAACAAACCCGTTTGCATCAATCACTCTCAGTCAGGCGGTTCGCATCATGTTAGAGAAATTCCGCGCGACTGCCAGTCAGATCGGCCAGATCATTGTTGGCAAGACGCTGCCGATCCGACAGAGCCTGACGTGCTTGCTGGCCGGGGGTCATCTGCTGATCGAAGACGCGCCGGGCGTTGGCAAAACGACAATGGCTCACGCGATTGCAATATCGCTTGGCCTGCCGTTTCGGCGCATTCAATTTACCAGCGATCTGCTGCCGTCCGACGTCATCGGCGTCTCGGTGTACGAACGCAACAGTGGCCAGTTCGTGTTCCATCCCGGACCAATCTTCACCGAAGTGCTTCTGTCGGATGAAATCAATCGCGCCAGCCCCAAGACGCAAAGCGCGCTGCTCGAAGCGATGGAAGAGAATCAGGTTTCGGTGGACGGGTTATCGTGCCCGCTGCCGCACCCGTTTTTTGTGATTGCAACCCAGAACCCCTTGCACCAGGTGGGCACTTTTCCACTGCCCGAATCGCAACTCGATCGCTTTCTGATGTGCATCAGCCTCGGATACCCGGATCGTGCGGCCGAGCGGCTGCTGCTTTCGGGCGAAGCGCGGCGCGACATGTTGAAGACGCTCAATGCCACTGCGCGGCCGGCGGACTTGATCGCGGCGCAGGCAGAAGTCAAGAAGGTCTACGTGTCGGCCTCGTTGCTTGATTACATCCAAGCGCTGATTGCTCATACGCGCGCATCGGGCAAGTACGCAGAGGGACTCAGCCCGCGTGGGGGTCTGGCCCTGCTGGCGGCGGCGCGCGCGTGGGCGTGGCTCGACGGGCGCGAGCATGTAATTCCAGAAGATGTGCAGAACATCATGCCCTGCGTGGCGGGTCATCGGTTGCACGCGACCAGCCGAGAAAGCGGTCGCGCGCTGCATGGCAAGGAACTCGTGTCGCAGCTTATCGGTGCAGTCGCTGTTCCTTGATGGGTCTGGGCAACATTGTCCTGATTCGCATCGCCGACTGGATCAGCGGGCGACACACGCCGGAAGCCGGCGAAGTTACGCTGGACAGAAGGCGTGTCTATATTCTGCCGACGGCGCCCGGGCTGGCGTTCGGCGTTGTTACGCTGATCCTGCTCGTAGGATCGATCAATTACATGTTGCAACTGGGCTACCTGCTGACGTTTCTGGTCGCGAGCATGGCGGTCGTTGGAATGCATCACACGCATTCGAACCTCGCGCAGATCGTTCTGCGTGCCGCCAGCGTGGAGGCGGTCTATGCAGGCGACGTTGCGACTTTTCAGATCACCGTAACCAATCCAACGCTGGTCGACCGCTTCGCCCTGCGCTTCTCATTTGCTTCGCCTGCCGAGCCTTTTCGCTGGTTTGGCCGCACGGTGCGAGACACCGAGAGGCCGGTCGTGACTGCAGAGCTGCCGGCGCGCGGTCTTCGCACGGTGTCAGTGCCCCTGCCTGCGCCGCTGCGCGGCAGGTTGCCCGCGCCGCGCATGACCATTGAGACGCGCTATCCGTTCGGCCTCTGGCGCGCGTGGTCGTACCTGACCCCGGCGCTGATCGCAACGGTTTATCCGGCACCGGAACCCGACGCCCCGCCGTTGCCCGTCAGTGGTACCGGGGTCGGCGAGACCGTTGGAGTGATTTCGAGCGGTGATGACTTTGCAGGCGTGCGGCCCTACCAGGCCGGCGACCCCCACAAAATGATTGCGTGGAAACTGGCAGCGCGGTCGGACGAACTGTCGGTGAAGCAATTTGAATCGGCCGGTGGCGGCGAGCTGATGCTTGACTACGACGAACTGCCGGATGTGCTTGGAATCGAAGGAAAGCTGTCGCGATTAACCCGGTGGGTGCTCGATGCCGAAGCGTCCCACACGCGCTATGGAGTCAAGCTGCCGGACGCGATGATTTTTATTGCGGGCGGGACCGATCACCGCGAACATTGCCTGACCGCGCTCGCGGTTTGCCAGGGCTAACCCATGTCAGCTGTCGCGGCACCCCCTGCAACCCTGCGTGCTCGAATCGCGCGCACTTTCGCACCCTTGGCGTTGCTGTTCGCGCCGCAGGTGTCGAGCGCTGCGCGCGAGCGGCGCGACATGCTGGTCCTGCTACTTGCGGTGACATTCGTTGTCGTGCCGCACTTCGAGCATCTGGTGTGGTGGGCCACCAGTATCGTGGTGCTGCTGCTGGCGTGGCGCGCGTTTCTGACCCTGACAAAGAAACAGGTGCCGAGCCGGCTGCTGATGCTGCCGTTGTTGATAGCGGCAGCCGCAGGCGTCTATCTTCAATACAGGACACTTGTCGGCCAACAGGCGGGTGTAACTTTCCTGTTGCTCTTGATGGGCTTGAAACTACTCGAGATGCGCGCACGTCGCGACATCTTTGTTGTGATATTTCTGTCGTTCTTTATCCTGCTCACGCAGTTCTTGAACGGACAGGAAATTCATGTCGCCGTGATGTCGCTGCTTGCGGTAGCGGCGCTATTCTTTGTCCTGATCAGCGTCAATCTTGAGGAGACCGATCTGCCGGCGGGGCGGAAACTGAAGATGGTTGGCTGGACGTTGTTGAAAGCGATACCTCTCACCGCTGTGTTGTTCGTCTTGTTTCCACGCATCTCAGGTCCGTTGTGGGGAACGCCGAGCGACATGAGCATGGGAAGCACGGGGCTTTCAAATTCGATGGCACCTGGCACGATCAGTCGCCTGCTCGAATCGACCGAGATAGCATTTCGCGCAAAGTTCGACGGCGCACCGCCGGGCAATGACAAGCTGTACTGGCGCGGTCCGGTGTTCGGTACTTTCACGGGCCGCGCCTGGGTGCCACTGCAGCAACGGTTTAACGAAGCGCCGCCGATCTCAATTCAGGGCGATGCGCGTTCGCTGGTGTCGTATGCAGTTACGCTCGAATCACACAATCGTGACTGGCTGTTTGCACTGGAGGCGCCCGCAGCGCTACCCGAAATCAGCACGTTCCCAGTGCGGATGACGCCTGAGATGCAAATCATCGCCGGCGACCTCGTGCGTCAGCGCGTTCGCTACGAGCTGCGCTCTTTCACCCGTTACCGCTTCAACGCGGATGCGAGCGAGAGCGAGCGGCGCAGCTGGCTCGAGCTGCCGGCCAGGTCAAATCCACGCACGGCGCAACTGGCCGACGAAATTCGCAGCCGTGCCGGCAGCGATTCAGAGCGCGTCGATGCGACGCTCGATTTTCTGCGGCGTGGAAGCTATCAGTACACGCTGACGCCTCCGCGTCTGGGTCGTGATTCGATCGACGAGTTTCTGTTTGATACGCGCCAGGGTTACTGCGAGCACTACGCGTCGGCTTTTGTATTCCTGATGCGCGCGCTCGGCGTGCCCGCGCGTGTGGTAACCGGCTATCAGGGCGGTGAGATCAATCCGGTCGATGGTTTCGTGACAGTGCGCCAGTCGGACGCGCACGCATGGTCCGAAGTCTGGCTTGCCGGGCGCGGTTGGGTCAGGGTCGATCCCACCGCCATTGTTGCGCCGATGCGGATCGACCAGGGGGCCAGTGAAATCGCTCGGCAGTCTGGAATCAATTTACCTGGCGGCGCAAGCAGCTTCGGGTGGCTTCGGTCGATGCGCTTCAATTGGGAAGCGGTGCAGAACTCGTGGAACCAGTGGGTCCTGTCCTATTCGCAGGAGCGCCAGCGCGACTTGATGGGGTTGCTTGGAATGACGCCCAATTGGGAAAGCCTGGCGTTGCTGCTTGCAGTCATAGTCACGGTCGTGCTGGCGGTTATGGCAGCGTTTGCACTACGCACGCGCAGAGAGCGTGACCCACTAGGAGACGCGTTCAGGCTGCTGCGCGATCGTTTGGATCGAGCGGGTGTTGCAACCGCCGAGCACCTCGGCCCGCGTGAGCTGTATGGTCGGAGCAAGCGAGCACTGGTTCCGGACGACGTGAAGCGCGCCCGGAAATTGTTATCACGCGTTGAACGTATGCGCTATTCGCGCGGTTCCGAGGCGGTGGCACGTGCGGACATCAAGACACTGGCGCGCGCGATCCGTGACTTTCGACCGCGCGGAATTAGCAACTGAGCGGTCCTTGCATGAAACCGACGGCCAGCCCTAATCGAATGCTTCTGAATCGACGCAGATGGCTCGCGGCCCTGGCCGCAGTCGCTGTGTTGCCTGTTTCAGCGGCGACGAGTACTCCGTACCTGCAGCGCGCCGAAGTCGTCCGGTTCATCGACGAATTTGTTGCGCAACACGCATTCGACCGCGCGCGAGTTGAACGATGGATCGCCGCCGCACGCTATTCGCCCGCGGTCGAGCGTTACATGCAGCCGCCAATCGCTTTCGCCCAGCGCAACTGGCTGGAATATCGCGCCCGATATCTCGATGAAGCGCGGGTGCAGGCAGGCGCGGCGTTCTTACGCGAGCATCAGGCTGCCATGCAGCGGGCGCAACAAATGTATGGGGTGCCGTCAGAAATCATTGCCGGCATCATCG
>JACCYC010000325.1 GCA_013696665.1 Burkholderiaceae bacterium
GCGTGGGCTGTCACCCATTGCCCACTCGGCGCCGTCAGGATTAATGCGCGGGCAGATATAGAACGCGCGGGTATCGAGTGCGCGTGCGACGTCGGCATTGCTGCTGCGCTCCTTCATCAGCCAGTCGATGAAGTACAGGCACGCGCTCGATGCCGACAGCTCGATCGAGTGAATGTTGCCGTCGATCCAATATGCCGGCTTGTTTGCTGCTGCACCCGTATTGCGATTCGTCAGCGTTAAAAGCGGGACCGCGCGCCCTTCGTGGCTGGTGCCAATCGTTTCCATGGCAATGTAGTCGGGATTTTCCTCGGCGAAGGCACGCAAGATCCCGATCAGTTCTTCATAACGGTAAAAGCGCGAGTAGTCGATGGTAGGCATGGAGGGTCGTGCAAGGTTGATCAGCGATGATACTTTCCTGTCACATTCCGGTACGGAAGGGAGCCGTATGATCCGCGTCCATGTCAGGTAAACCAACGCCCACCGTCTTAGTGCTCGACGGCAGTGGGCTCAAGGGACAGCGCGGGCTACGGCGCATCTTGAATGCGATGCGTTATTCACTGGACGGGCTGCGCGACGCCTGGGCATACGAAGATGCGTTCCGACAGGAGATTTGGCTGGCGGGCGTAATGATTCCGGTGGCTTTGCTGCTGCCACTCGGCCTGGTCGAAAAAATTCTGCTGGTTGCCACGGTGGTACAGGTATTGATCGTCGAATTGCTGAACACCGGGATCGAGGCCGCGGTGGATCGCGACAGTCTCGAGATCAACCCGCTCGGCAAGCGCGCGAAGGACATCGGCAGCGCGGCCGTCATGATTTCCGTGATGCTGGCCGGCGGAACGTGGATCGCGATTCTGGCCAAACACTATCTTTAGCTCGCCTTGCTCCCGTAGACTTTGACGCTTTCGGCGTGAGTGCAAGCCCGTGATCGGACTCCTGCAGTCCAGCATCAAGTCATTGCCGCTGGTCTATCGCGGCAAGGTCCGTGACAGCTACGCGGTCGGCGACGACAAGCTGCTGATCATCACGACTGACCGATTGTCCGCATTCGATGTCGTGATGAGCCAGCCGATTCCCGATAAGGGGAAAGTACTTGATGCGATGTCGAACTTCTGGTTCGCCAAGCTGGGGCACATCGTTCCCAATCACCTGACGGGCCTCGCGCCTGAGAGCGTTGTTGCTGTCGATGAGATTGAGCAGGTGCGCGGCCGTGCGGTCGTTGCGCTGAAGCTGCAAGCGCTGCCTGTCGAGGCAGTCGTGCGTGGTTACCTGATCGGCTCGGGCTGGAAGGATTATCAAGGCACCGGCTCTGTGTCGGGGGTGAAACTGCCTCGCGGTCTGCAAATGGCGGGCAAGCTGCCTGCGCCCGTGTTCACGCCGGCCAACAAGGCAGAGTTGGGCACGCACGACGAGAACATTTCATTTGAGCGAATGGAACAGATCGTTGGTGGCGAGTTGGCACGCCGAATCCGCTCGATCAGTCTTGCGTTGTACGCCGCGGCGTCTGAGTACGCCGCAACGCGGGGCATCATCATCGCTGACACGAAGTTCGAATTCGGTGTTGATTTTCAAGGAGAGCTCCGTCTGATGGATGAGGTGTTAACGGCGGACTCATCGCGATTCTGGCCTGCCGATCAGTACGTCGAGGGCCTGTCGCCGCCGTCATTCGACAAGCAATTCGTGCGTGACTGGCTGGAAACGCAAGACTGGGACAAGACGCCGCCGCCACCCGATTTGCCCAGTGACATCATCGAGAAGACCGCAGACAAGTATCGCGAAGCTCTGCTTCGCCTGACTGGCCAGAGGGTGGAGTTCGGTCCGTACAATCCGTGTGTGCGTAACGAAGCCAATTATCTAGCCAACCCATGAAGCGTGACGGTCAGCCGGGGCCAGTGGTCGGCGTTTTAATGGGGTCCGTTTCCGACTGGGACGTGATGCAGCACGCGTGCGACGTGCTCAAGGAGTTTCGCGTACGTTTTGAAACACGTGTGGTGTCCGCGCACCGCACTCCAGATGAAATGTTTGCCTACGCCGAAGAAGCGCGTGCGCGTGGCTTGCAGATCATCATTGCCGGCGCGGGTGGTGCTGCACATTTACCCGGCATGCTTGCATCGAAGACATTGATTCCGGTGCTTGGAGTGCCAATCCCTTCTAAGTATCTTCGCGGGGAGGATTCATTGCTGTCGATCGTGCAGATGCCGAAGGGCGTGCCAGTGGCCACGTTTGCCATTGGTGAAGCAGGCGCTGCGAACGCGGCACTGTTCGCGCTTGAAATACTAGCCGCGCATGATGCTGAGCTCGAGATGGCGCTGGCGCAATATCGGGCAACGCAGACCGAGAAGGCGCGCAACATGGTGCTGCCGCTGTGAAGACGAATGGCGGCGGCATCGCCGCCTGCAAACGGAACCGCGCTACTCGGCATCGTCAGCGGTAGGCGCGTGATTTCGCCGGTCATTCTTCCTGGTTCGTGGCTGGGGCTCCTCGGCGGCGGTCAACTCGGACGCATGTTTTGTATGGCCGCCCAATCGCTTGGCTATAAGGTATGCGTGCTCGACCCCGGTCGCGACAGTCCAGCCGGCGCGGTCGCCGACGACCATATCGCTGCTGAATACACCGACGAGCACGCGCTGGCAGAGCTGGCGCGACGCTGCCGCGCTGCCACTACGGAATTCGAGAACGTACCGGCCGCGGCGCTGACGTTTCTGGCGCGCCACTGCAGTGTGAGCCCCGAGGCAGCGAGTGTTGCCATCGCGCAGGACCGAATTGCGGAGAAGCGGTTTGTCGTCGCATGCGGGCTCGCAGTTGCGGCGCACGCCGAGATCGAACGCGACGTTGACCTCGAAACACTCGATCCGAAGCTTTTTCCCGCAATACTCAAATCAGCCAGGCTGGGGTACGACGGCAAGGGCCAGCAGGCGGTAGCCACGGTCGCCGAGGCGCGCGCTGCGTGGAACACAATGGGTCGTCTGCCGTGTGTGCT
>JACCYC010000354.1 GCA_013696665.1 Burkholderiaceae bacterium
GGCCAGCAGTAGAAAAACCTGAGGATCCTGCGTAAACCCGAGCACCCAACCTGCAATGAGTTCGGTGGTCTTCGTGACGGTCAGCATCCAGCCGAAAATTGATGCCGCGGCGACGATGAACAACACGGTCGCAGTGGTCTCGATCGTATCCATCGAAACCTTGATCAGCATCTTCCAGTTGAGCGTGTGAAACCACACGAGACCAAGAAATAGCGCCCACACGCAAGCAGCGATCGCACCTTCAGTTGCCGTGAAGACACCGCTTGTCATGCCGCCGATCAGCAGCACCGGCGTCATGATCGGAAGCACTGCATTGAAGCGAAACCAGCGATCGGCCGCCAGAAGCAACATTAAAGCGATCACGACCGTCCAAACCGGGTACGTCCCTTGTTGCGTTGCGAGCCAGATACAAATCGGAAATCCGGCTACGACTGCCAGCTCAAGCAGCGCCTTGCCAATGCGCCCCCAGTTAAACGCAATGTCGCCGCCCCACTTGTTTTTGTGGGCAAAGAAAGCGACCGTGGCCATCATCAACAAGGCCATCACCAGCCCAGGGAGAATGCCGGCCAGAAACAGCGCGCCCACCGAAACGTTGGCGAACATTGCATAGATCACGAACGGCAACGACGGTGGAATGATCGGCCCCAAGGTGGCCGAGGCCGCGGTCACACCGACAGCAAACTCGACGTCGTACCCATGATCCTTCATCGCCTTGATCTCGATCGTCCCGAGCCCTGCCGCATCGGCGATTGCAGTGCCCGACATGCCAGCAAAGATCATTGACCCCACAACATTGACGTGTCCGAGCCCGCCGCGCAGCCAGCCGTCCAACGCGAGCGCAAAGTTATAGATCCGGTTGGTGATCCCGGCCGAGTTCATCAGGTTGCCGGCCAGAATGAAGAACGGGACCGCAAGCAGCGGAAATGAATCGATTCCGCTGACCATTCGATGGATCACTACGAAATCCGGCACAAGGCCGGTGGCCATCACGAAAATGAGCGACGAGCCCGCCATCGCAATCGCGACCGGGATGCCCGAGCCCATCAGCGCGAGGAACAGCAGCTTGAAACCGGCCGGGCTCATCAGGCTCTCACGCGGCGATCTCCGCCAGTTCCGGCTTTTCGAGCACCGATGCTTTGCGTCGCCAGTTTGCAATCGCAACATCGATCGACCTCCAAGTCATTAACGCGAATCCCACCAGCACAACGCCGTACACAAGACCGATCGGCAGGTTAACCACCGACATCTGCTGTCCGCCGATACGCGTCAACAGTTGAAACGTCAGCCACGTCGCGTAGCCGAGGAAAGCAATACGGGTGATGTCGACCAGGATCGACATCACGCGCATCAGTGGCGCTGGCAATATGCGATACAGAAAGTCAACCTGGATGTGATTGTTCTTGCGCACACCGATCGCGGCGCCTATGAACGTTGTGCATATCAGCAGGTAACGCGCGATCTCTTCGGTCCATGATGCAGAGTCATTCAACGCATAACGCGTAAAGAACTGCAGGAAAATCACGCACGACAGCGCCCAGAAGAACACGAAGGCAATCCAATCTTCCACACGGTAGACGCTGATGTCGATCGGCGCATCGTGCACGTCAAACTCACCGCTCGCTGTCAGCACGTGCTCTTGCTCTACAGGCGCTGATTTCTCAGGCTGCGCCATTACTGACTCCGTGTTGCCTTCGTGACCGTGGTTTTTCGCAGACCGGAGCGCCGATCATCCAACTCTTTTGAAATCGTCGCGCAGCTTGATCCATATGCCGGCGCATCGTTGTGCGTGCCTTCGCTCCGTCGTGCGCTTCGATAGCCACCATCACTGATTGATGCTCTGCGATGGCTGCATCCCAAAGGGTCGGCGTATCAAAATGGTGTTCGAGTTGCAGAAACAGCGGACCCGTGCGCTGGTCCCACAGCGTGCGAACCAGAAGTGCCAGCGCACTGTTGCCCCCCGCCTCGGCCATTTCCAGATGGAACCGGCGGTCATTTTCAAGTGGCATCACATTGCGCTTCCGATCGCGGATCATCGCCGAAAGCGCCGCGCGCATGCGCCGAATCTGCAGCTGGCTCGCGTTCTTAGCAGCGAGTGCCGCGCACTCAGATTCAAGAAGACGACGCGCTGTGATCAATTCGAACGGACCGGAATCTGACGCAAGCGGCATGACTTTCGCGCGCGTTCCACCTGCGCGTGACACGTACACGCCCGAGCCAACGCGCACATCCACATAACCTTCCACCTCGAGCGCGATCAGCGCTTCGCGTACCGACGGCCGGCTCACCTTCAGCATTGCCGCCAGGTCACGCTCGGGTGGCAGGCGGCATCCTGGACTGTACTCACCGCGCTTGATCAGGCGCGCAATTTCTTCTGCAATGCGGCGGTACAACCGCTGAGACTCGACCGCTTTGATCGGCATGTTGAGAAGTAGACAATCTTCCGGTCGTTTGCTTAAACTGCGCCGCTGGTCAAGTGGTCAGACCAATTTCTGGCTAATTTCTGGCGGTCGAGCTTCACACGCGGCCCCAGCAGTGTCAAGCAACGGAGGATCAATGGCTGGCCGCTTGCAGGGGAAGACGGTGCTGGTGACCGCAGCCGGTCAGGGCATGGGGCGAGCGGCGGTGCTTGCATTTGCGCGCGAAGGTGCCAAGGTTGTTGCGAGCGACCTGAACGACGCGCTGCTGTCGAAGTTGCCGACCGAAATCACAACGCGACGCCTCGATGTTCTCGACGACACCGCAGTGCACGCCTTCGTTGAAAGCATCGGCGCAGTCGATGTTTTGTTTAATTGCGCAGGGTATGTAGCGCACGGAACCATTGTCGACTGCAGCATCAAGGATTGGGACTTCAGCTTCGATCTGAATGTGCGCAGCATGTTCGTGATGACGAAAGCGATGCTGCCGAAAATGATTGCTGCGGGCGGTGGCACGATCCTGAATA
>JACCYC010000364.1 GCA_013696665.1 Burkholderiaceae bacterium
CCGCGAAGATAGCGGCCCACGCCGCCAGTCGCTTCGAAATATCGGTTTGTTCGATCGTCACCATCGACAGATTGACTGCGATCGCCGTTCCAATCGAGTCGCGCAGCCTGTCAAGTGCCTGCATCGCACGAAACATGTATTCGTAGACATCGCGGAAGTAATCGCTCAAGCCGGTGACCACCCGCGGCACGCGACCACCGTGCAACTTGTTCGACGCGTCGTAAAGCGGAGCGACCGCGTGTCGCATCTCGGAGACCTGCTGCTTCAAGCTGTAAAGGCGTTCCAATGTCTCCCGCTGCGTGCCACGCGCAAATATCAGCGGCTCGATCTTTTCGAATTCGGACTCCATTGCATCGATCACCGGAAAGTAGCGATCGACTACGGTTTCCAGGATCGCGTAAAACACAATCCCGGGACCGAGCTCGAGCAATTCAGGCTCGCGCTCGAGCCGCGCTCTGACGCCAAGCAGATTACGATCGCTGTGGGTGCGGATTGACAGCACGAAGCGCGGGCCGACAAATGCGTCGAGCTCGCCAACCTTCAGAGCGGCCTCGCCGTATTCGACCAGCTTCAGAACCGCAAACAGCAGATCGTCGTCGTATTCCGCAATGATGGGTCGCTGGGAAACGCGGCGCGCCTCTTCGATGGCCTCGTCTGGCAACCCGAACGCCGCCTTGGCTTGCGCAAGTTCATCGCTATCGGGGTCGCGCAGCGCCACCCAGACGAAGCCTGAATGACTGTCGAGCCAGGCCCGCACGTCGGATAACTGAAGGTCGCACAGCCGCCGGCCTTTTTCGTAGGCAACGCAGTTGACTAGCATCGGGCGCGGCCTCCGCAACAGGAGAGATCGCTCACGTCTTTGGCAGCGTCACGCCGCGTTGCCCCTGATACTTTCCTCCGCGATCCTTGTATGACGTTTCGCAGACTTCATCGGATTCGATGAAGATGACCTGCGCGCATCCTTCATGGGCATAGATCTTGGCCGGCAGTGTCGTCGTGTTCGAAAATTCAAGTGTCACGTGCCCCTCCCACTCGGGCTCCAGGGGCGTCACGTTGACGATGATTCCGCAGCGCGCGTAGGTCGATTTACCAAGGCAGATCGTCAGCACGTTGCGCGGTATACGAAAGTACTCGACGGTGCGCGCCAGTGCGAAGCTGTTCGGCGGGATGATGCAGACGCCACTCTTCAGGTCGACGAACGAGTTTGGGTCGAATGCTTTTGGATCGACGATCGTGCTGTTGATATTGGTAAAGATTTTGAATTCGTCAGCGCAGCGAATGTCGTAGCCGTAGCTTGACGTGCCGTAGCTGACGATCCGCTCGCCATTGACCTGGCGCACCTGGCCAGGCTCGAATGGCTCGATCATTCCTTGCGCCGCCATGCGGCGAATCCAGCGGTCGCTTTTAATGCTCATCTAGGGTGTCGCACGCTTTCTTGAAGTGGACGTGATTCTACGTTTTCGCGTTGCATCGATAGACTATCGGTATGGACGAGCAATGGATTCCGGCTCGCGCAGGCGACACGCTTTCGAGCGTCGACACACCTGCGTTGATTCTCGACCTCGACCGTTTCGAAGCCAATCTGACGCGGCTGATGAACGCCATACACGGGCGGTCTGTGCGCGTGCGCCCGCACGCAAAGAGCCACAAGTGCGTGGAGATTGCGCGTCGGCAGATTGCCGCCGGTGCGATTGGCATCTGCTGCCAGAAAACATCCGAAGCGGCACCGTTTCTGGCCGGAGGGATAGCCGACGTCCTAATCACAAATGAGGTGGTCGGGCAGCGCAAGACCGCGCGACTGGCGGAACTGGCCGCCAGTTACCCAGCCGCCAAGGTAGGGGTTTGTGTCGACAACGCGATCGCGGTCGCCGAATTGGCGCGTGCTTGCGAGCGCGCCGATTCGGCGCTCGATGTCTACATTGAACTCGACGTGGGCCATAACCGGGCCGGCGTAACGGCAACCGAAGAGGTCGTAGCACTCGCGCATGCGATCGGCATGCATCGGAAGCTTTCGCTGCGTGGTTTGCAAGCCTACTTTGGCAATGCGCAGCATCGGCGTAGCACCAGCGAGCGACGCGATGCAATTGCGACTGCGACCTCGCTGGCGCGCCGCGCCAAGGCTGCGTTGGTCGAAGCCGGATTGCCGTGCGATGTCGTGACGGGGGCAGGCACCGGCACCTTCATGCTCGAAGCAACGAGCGGCGTCTACAACGAGATTCAGCCGGGGTCCTACGCGATGATGGACGTCGACTACGCGAAAAATGAGACCGAGCCAAGCTGGCCCGCGTTCGAGCAATCAATGTTCATCCTGACGACCGTGATGAGCCGGCGCAAGGACGCTCACTCTGACCGCGCGACACTCGACGCAGGGCTGAAGAGTTTCTCGACGGATTCGGGCCCCGCATCGCCGGCGTTTGCGGGTTGGCAGGTGCGTGCGGTCTCGGACGAGCACACGGTGCTTGAACGTCATGGAGCCGGCAACGAATTGGCTCTCGGCGACAAACCGCTGTTGATTCCGGGGCACATTGATCCCACCGTCAATCTGCACGACTGGATCGTCGCCGTACGAAACGATCGAGTAGAAGCCGTGTGGCGCATAGACGCTCGCGGTGCCATTTTTTAATACAAACGTTCTGCGAATCTGTTTCAGCAAAAAATTCATAGGAGACCTT
>JACCYC010000380.1 GCA_013696665.1 Burkholderiaceae bacterium
GAGCAAGTCGCGAAGGCGGGCCGTCCGCTGCTGATCGTCGCCGAGGAAGTCGAAGGCGAAGCACTTGCAACGCTGGTTGTAAACAGCATTCGCGGCATTCTGAAGACAGTTGCTGTAAAAGCCCCTGGCTTCGGTGATCGTCGCAAGGCCATGCTCGAAGACATCGCCATCTTGACCGGCGGCACCGTGATTGCCGAGGAAGTCGGCTTGACGCTCGAGAAAGCCACGCTCAACGATCTTGGCCAGGCCAAGCGTGTTGAAGTTGCGAAAGAAAACACGACGCTTATCGATGGCGCCGGCGAAGGTAAGACGATCGAGGGTCGCGTCAAGGCCATCCGCGCGCAAATCGAAGAAGCAACCAGCGACTACGACAAAGAAAAACTGCAGGAGCGCGTTGCGAAACTCGCCGGCGGCGTTGCGCTGATCAAGGTTGGCGCTGCGACCGAAGTCGAGATGAAAGAAAAGAAAGCCCGCGTCGAAGACGCGCTGCACGCGACTCGCGCCGCAGTTGAAGAAGGCGTCGTTGCCGGCGGTGGTGTCGCGTTGATTCGCGTCAAGCAAGCTGTGGCCAAGATCAAGGGCGACAACCCGGATCAGGATGCCGGCATCAAGATTGTGCTGCGCGCGATGGAAGAGCCGCTCCGCCAGATCGTCGAGAACTCGGGCGAAGAGCCAAGCGTTGTCGTGAACAAGGTCGCAGCGGGCCAGGGCAATTTTGGCTTCAACGCCCAGACCCACGAGTACGGTGACCTGGTCGCGATGGGTGTGCTTGACCCGACCAAGGTCACTCGCATGGCGTTGCAAAACGCCGCTTCGATTGCAGGCCTGATGCTGACCACGGATGCAATGGTGGCAGAGCTGGTCGAAGAGAAGCAGGGCGGTGGCGGCGGTGGAATGCCCGGCGGTATGGGTGGCATGGGTGGCATGGGTGGCATGGACATGTAAGAGCAGCCCGCGCTGCAAAAAACAAAGCCCGCTTCGGCGGGCTTTTTTTCGCCGCCAGATTGCCGGCTCGACCGCACTAGGCTACAAACGCAGAACAAGAAGAGGAAGGGGTCATGTGATGCACGAAGTGCCAGCCAATCCGGCCGTGCTCCCCGGTGCCGCATCGGTTACAACCGACTATCCGGTGCGATTTCTGGGCAGCGGCAGCGAATATTTCCGCATCTGGATCGTCAATCTGTTGTTGACGATCCTGACGCTCGGCATTTACTCAGCGTGGGCGAAGGTACGGCGGCTCAAGTACATGTACCGCAATACCCAGATCGATGGCACATCCTTCGACTACCACGGTTCGCCGATTGCGATCCTCAAAGGACGATTGATCGCGCTGGTCCTGCTTGTTGCGTACAACTACAGCTTTCAGCTGTCGCTGACGGCGGGGCTTGTGACGATCGCAGTCCTCGCAATTATTTTCCCGTGGCTGATTCGCCAGTCGCTGCGCTTCCGTCTCCGCTATTCGAGCTATCGCGGAATCCGCTTTCGTTTCGCCGGAACCGTGGGCGAGTTGTATTGGATTGCGGCGCCGCTGTTGATCGCGATTCTGCCGGGCGTGATCGGGATGGCGTTCGTCCGTGAAATCGGCGAGCCGCCGAATTGGTCCCTGTATGCCATGGGCGGAATCCTGACTCTTTACTTCGCGCTGCTGCCGTATCTGCACTTTCGCTTTAAGCGGTATCAGCACGGCAACAGCTTTTTCGGATCGACTCCGGTCAGTTTCACCGCCACGGCGGGTGATTTCTATGCAGTTTATGGAATCGTGTTGTTGATTGCCCTGGCGATAGCCGTCATTGTTGGCGCGGTTGGGTTTGCAGCCGGATACAGCCTCTGGGGCGGTGACGGCGAGGCGGCGTATGTCGTATTCATGGCCGCGTTGCTCCTGTTTTATGCGTTATTTTTAATCGTGTTCGCTGCGTTCATTGTGCTGCTACAGAACAGGATTTGGAACAACACCGTGCTCGGGGAGGTGAAATTTCGCAGCCTGGCTCGCATTGGTCCAATGACGCGCATTTACTTCGTCAACATTGTTCTGTTGATCCTTACTCTGGGCTTGTTCACCCCGTTTGCGGTGATTCGGACTTTTCGTTATCGATTGGAATCGGTAACGGCCGTCACTGCAGCTGGAATGGATCATTTCCTCAGCGATGTGTCAGCCGAGGAGGTCAACGCTGCTGGCGAGGGCGCAGCCGATCTGTTTGACATCGATATCGGCCTGTGAACTCCGTCGATGCACGCTACTTTGACGGTCGCAGCTCGCGTCCAGTGCCCGTGCGAATTACGGTCGTGGGTAATCATGCTGAAATCCGCGGTGACGGTGTCGAGCTACGCGCTCCGATATCGGAATTGCGGATATCCGAGCCGCTGAAGCATGCCCCACGACTCCTCACGCTGGGCGACGCCTCGTATTGCGAGGTCGACGACAACGCTGAGTTTGCCCGGCTTCTCAGTGAGTCGGGTCATCGCGACTCCTTCGTTGTTGCCTGGCAAAACCAGTGGCGCGCCGTACTTCTCGCGATTTTTGCGCTGATCGCAGTTCTGTTTGCTGGATACCGCTGGGTTCTTCCCGTGGCCGCGGAGCTGATGGCCGATCAGGTACCGCTGCAGTGGGAAGAGCGGCTCGGGCGCGAGGCCACCGCGTTTCTGGAGAGGCGCATTTTCTCGACCTCGCAAATTTCAAGCGAGCGACGCGATGGGTTGGTGGATCGCTTCGCCGCGATCGCGCCGCCCGATGGCCGTGATTACGAGATTCGCTTCCGAAACTCAAAGATAGGGCCGAACGCCATCGCGCTGCCAGGCGGCGCAATCTACGTTACCGATGCGCTGGTGGCACTGGCACCTGATGACGATGCCATTGTTGGGGTGCTTGCTCATGAGCTGGGGCATATCGAGCACCGTCATTTGATGCGCCGGCTGTTTGCCAACGCCGCCGTTGGCGCTGTTACAGCGGTGCTTATCGGTGATGTCAGCACGGTACTGGCCGCGTTGCCGGCAATTCTGATCGAGCTTGATTACTCTCGCGCGATGGAACGAGAAGCTGACGCATACGCAATCGACTTGCTGCGCGCCAACGGTATCTCGACCTCCTCGCTGGCGACGCTCTTCGAAAGAATGAAAGACGCGCATGAGGAACGCTCACCCAGCAGCGGCTGGCCGGATTATCTAGCGACTCATCCGCCGACACAGGAACGCATCGACGCGTTTCGACAATCGCGCAACCGATAGGGAGTCGAATGAAATTTGCCGAGATGCTGGAAGCGCGCTCGAGCTCCGCAAACACTTTGTTATGCGTCGGGCTCGATCCTGATCCGGTCCGATTCCCCGAACCTTTGCGCGGCGTTGACGATTCCATTTTCCAATTTTGCAGTGCCATTGTTGATGCGACTGCCGACTTTGTATGTGCATTCAAGCCGCAGATTGCGTACTTCGCATCCGCAGCTGCCGAAGACGCGTTGCAGCGTCTGGTGTCCTACATCCAGACTGCGCATCCAACAGTTCCTGTAATTCTTGATGCCAAGCGCGGCGACATGGCGTCTACTGCACAGCATTACGCGCGCGAAGTGTTTGAGCGGTATCGCGCGCACGCAGTAACACTGTCGCCGTATCTTGGCCACGATTCCGTGCAGCCATATCTGGAGTACGACGACCGCGGCGTGTTTCTTCTGTGCCGCACCAGTAATCCAGGCGGCGATGACCTGCAGATGCTTAACGTTGATGGTGAGCCCCTGTACGAGCGTGTGGCGCGGCTCGCCACCACCTGGAATTCAAGCCGCCAGATCGGCCTGGTGGTCGGTGCCACGTACCCGAATGAGCTTGCGCGGGTGCGCGCGATTGTCGGGGACATGCCATTGCTGGTGCCGGGTATCGGGGCCCAGGGTGGAGACGTCGCAGCCAGCGTGAAAGCCGGCCAGACATCACGTGGCGCGGGGATTGTGGTCAGCTCATCTCGCGCGATCATCTACGCGGGGCAGAAGGAACAATTTGCCGCGAACGCGCGCGCCGCCGCGCAGAGCGCGCGCGACGAGATCAATCGCTACCGCGTCGCAATGGATTGATCCAACTGCACAGAATCAGCGCGAGTCGCCCGGGCCGCCGCTGTGCGCTTCGCCGTCGTCCTTGGCTTTCTCAGGCAACTGCGACGCAAGGACTTTATCGATGCGATGCTTGTCCATATCGACGATCTCAAATTGCCACCCTTGCCATTTGGCAATGTCGCCGGTGTGCGGGACACGGCCCAGCAGCAGCATCACCATGCCGCTGAGGGTGTTGTAGCGGCCAAGCTCCTCCTCCGGAGCGGCGGCGAACCCCAGCCGATCTTTCAGTTCCGGCAGCGGGATCAAGCCATCGAGCAGCCATGAACCGTCTTGTCGCTGCACCGCCCACGAATCATCAACGCTCGGTGTCTTGAACTCACCGGTGATTGCTTCGAGCAGATCCTGCAGCGTGACCAGACCCTGGATTT
>JACCYC010000008.1 GCA_013696665.1 Burkholderiaceae bacterium
TGCCAGGGTGCCGGAGGCGGTGATCGTTCCGGTGGCGATGGTCCGGTTGTAGCCGTTGCGCAGCATGATCGGCAGCGAGATCAGGCCCATCGAGATCACTGCCGCGGCGACGACGCCGGTGGTCGCCGCGAGCAGCGCGCCGACGAAGATCACCGCCAGCGCCAGCCCGCCGCGCAGCGGCCCGAACACCTGCCCGACCGATTCCAGCAGATCCTCGGCCATTCCGCTTTTTTCGAGGATGATTCCCATCAACGTGAAAAACGGGATCGCCAGCAACGTGTCGTTCTGCATGATGCCGAACACGCGCAGCGGCAGCGCCTGAAAGAGATTGACCGGGAACAGCCCCGCTTCCATGCCCAGAAAGCCGAACAGCAATCCGGTGGCGGCCAAGGCGAACGCGACCGGAAAACCGGTCAGCAAGAAAAACAGCAGACCCAGGAACAACAGCGGTACGAAATTGCTCGCGATGAAACTCATCCGCGACGCTCATCCCGAGCGGGCTGGGCGATAAGCGCAGCGGCCACCGGATCGTGCTCTTCCGGAATCGAGTCCTGGCCGGTGCCGCGCAGAAACGCGACGCGCTTGATCAGCTCAGAGAGCGACTGCGCGAGCAACAATGCCATTCCTGCCGGCAGCAGAAAATAAACCGGCCATCGCACCAATCCGCCGGCGTTCTGCGACATTTCTCCACTGACCCATGCGTTGACGATCAGCGGCCACGACAGGGTGATCAGGATCAGGCACAACGGCATCAGAAACACGACGATCCCGAGGATGTCGACCCAGTTGCGCGCTCGGGGCGATAGCCGCGTCGAAATGAAATCGATGCGCACGTGCGCATTGCGCAGGAAGGTGTAGCCGGCGCCCAGAAGGAACACCGCGGCGAACAGGTACCACTGCAGCTCCAGGTACGCGTTGGAGCCGATGTTGAACGCCTTGCGCATCACCGCGTTGCCGGCGCTGATCAGCACTGCAGCCAGCACGAACCAGATGATGATCGCGCCCACCCAACGATTGACCGTGTCGATCAATCGCGAAAGCGCGAGCAAGGGTTTCATCGACGATGTCGTGATGGTTGTGTTAGAGCGCCTTTGTATGCACCGCGGTCGCGCCTCCCGGCGCAACCGGGCGAAGTCTATCCGCAAGACGCTGCCGCCAGACCGCAACTTGCGCATGAACACGCTGCGGTGCAGTACCGCCCGGATGGTTGCGCGCTGCCACCGACTGGTCGATCGAAAGCGATTCGAACACATCCTCGCCGATGGCAGACGAATGGGTCTGCAGTTCAGCGAGCGAGACTTTTGAAAGCGGAACACCGGCGCTGGCGGCGAACTTGACCGCGCGCGCCACCGCTTCATGCGCGTCGCGAAACGCAACGCCTTTTCCGACAAGGTAGTCAGCCAAATCGGTCGCGGTCGAATAACCCTCCTCCGCTGCGCGCCGCATCGCTTCGGCATCGACCTCGATGCCGGGCAGCATCTCCGAAAAAGCGCGCAGCGTGTCGGCCACGGTGTCGACCGTATCGAACAGCGCCTCTTTGTCTTCCTGATTGTCTTTGTTGTAAGCGAGCGGCTGGCCCTTCATCACCGTCAACAGAGCGACCAGATGACCGGTGACGCGGCCGGACTTGCCGCGCGCGAGCTCGGGCACGTCGGGGTTCCGCTTCTGCGGCATGATCGAAGAGCCGGTCGTGTAGCGATCGGGCAGCCGGACAAATGCATAGCGTGGGCTCATCCACGTCACGAGTTCCTCGGCGAGCCTCGATATGTGCGTCATCACCAGCGCAGCGGCGGCGCAGAACTCGATTGCAAAGTCGCGGTCGCTTACCGCATCGAGCGAATTTTCCGCGATCGATTCGAATCCCAGTGTCTGCGCGACCAACGCGCGGTTGATCGGGTAGGTCGTGCCTGCGAGCGCCGCAGCGCCGAGTGGGAGGGAGTTGACACGCTTGCGGCCTTCGAGCAAACGCTGACGGTCGCGCTCGAACATTTCGGCATACGCAAGCAGATGATGTCCGAAGGTCACGGGCTGGGCGACCTGCATATGGGTGAAACCGGGCATTACGGTGGCGGCATGACGCTCGGCCAACTCGACCAGGGCGTGCTGCAGCCCGTCGACGCAGCACACGATCCGGTCGATTTCGCCGCGCAGCCATAGGCGGGTGTCGGTGGCCACCTGGTCGTTGCGCGAGCGCCCGGTGTGCAGCCGCTTGCCGGCATCGCCCACCAGATCGGTCAGCCGCTTCTCGATATTCAAATGCACGTCTTCGAGCTCGAGCTTCCAATCGAACTCGTTGCGTTCAATCTCCTCGCGAATCTGCCGCAGCCCGCGTTCGATATCCGCCAAGTCGACCGCGCCGATGATGTCGCACTCGCGCAGCATCTGCGCGTGCGCAAGCGAGCACTCGATGTCGGCAAGTGCCAATCGCCGGTCAAAAGAAACCGAAGCCGTATACCGGAGCACAAAGTCGGCTACCGGTTCATCGAAACGACCTGACCAGGCGGTGCTTTTCGAGGCTAATGGATCGTCGGGTCGGGCGGAATGCTCTGACATAATCGTGCGGCGCGTCCTCTTGGGCGCGTTTTATATGGAAGTCGTACGGCAACAGGGGCAGTATAGGTTCGTGAAGCCGTCTCCATCCCAACTTCCCGCATCCAAAGGACCGCTCGCCCGCGCCGAGACAGCGGCACCCACCCCGCGCAGCGTGATCCCAGATGGTTGCAACATGGGCGTCCTGCTGCGCGTCATCGGCACCGTCGTTGCGCTAGCGCTGGTGGCTGCGGTGGGAGAGTCGACCTCGCCGTCCGATGCGTTGACGACTCTGCTGCGTCTGATGTCGTTCATTGCGCCCACCACGCTGCTGACGGCGATGCTGTGGTGTCTCGCGCGCCGCACGCTGTCGACCGCCGACGTCGCACTACAACGCGGTGTCTCGTGCCTGATACCGGCGATCGTTGCGGTCGCCGTGGCCTTGCTGTTCCAATTGCCGGGTAGCGAGTGGGCCGCGCTCTCGCATGGTGCAGTGGGGTTCGCTTTAGGCGCTGGATTCCAGCACTACTCCGAGTTGCGTGAACGCGCGTTCTCGCCCGCGGTGATCGAAGCAAAGTATCAGGCGCTGCAATCACGCATCAGGCCTCACTTCCTGTTCAACAGCCTGAATGCCGTGCTGTCGGTGATCCGCACCGAGCCGCAGAAGGCCGAGCGCATGCTCGAATCCATTGCCGAACTGTTCCGTGCGGTGATGGCCGACACACGCAAGTTAGTCCCACTGGCCGATGAGATTGAGCTGTGTCGCAACTATGTAGAAATTGAGCAGACCCGGCTCGGGAATAGGTTGGCAGTTGACTGGCAAATCGGGGCATACCACCCCCGGGCAAAAATGCCACAGTTGCTCCTGCAGCCGGTGATAGAAAACGCGATTCGCTACGGCGCTGAAAAATTGGTGGGCCGTGCCGACATTGTGGTGAAGGTCCGCCAGAACGGGTTTGTGCTTGAAATATTTGTCAGCAATCCAATTGCTCCGGAGCGCCCCGAGCGCGAAGGCAACCAGATCGGATTGGCAAATATCAGAGGTCGGCTGGCGTTGATATACGACCTGGAAGCGAAGGTTGAAATCCAAACCCGGCGTGACCGGTTTGAACTGACGATGACGATACCGGTTGAACGGCGGGCGTAGGTGCAGCAGATCAAGTGCGCGTAATGGAGCAGAGTAAATCGATGTTGAACGTGATGATCGTGGACGATGAGCCCCCGGCCCGTGCCAGGCTCGGCCAGGTGCTGCGGGACTGTTCCGAACAGGTCTCGGTGCAGTTGGTCGGCGAGGCCGACGGCGGCATTCAGGGTCTCGAGGAAGCCGATCGTCTGCATCCGGATGTGGTTTTGCTCGACGTGCATATGCCGGACATGAACGGCATTGAAGTGGCGCGCCATCTGGCGCAGCGCGAGAACCCGCCAGCCGTGATCTTCGTGACCGCGTACGACGAACACGCACTTGATGCTTTCGAAGTGCAGGCGCTCGACTATCTGATGAAGCCGGTGCGCGCGGATCGGTTGATGGCAGCGTTGGCGCGCGCGGAACGGTTTCGTACCCACGAGCCGCGCATCGAGGAGCTTGCCAAGAACATTGGCGCGGTGCGCTCGCAACTCACGGTATCCGAGCGCGGCCGCATGATCCTGGTTCCGATTGAGGAAGTTGTCTACCTGCGGGCTGAATTGAAGTACGTGACGATCAAGACGCGCACGCGCGAGTATCTGACCGAGGAATCGTTGACCGCGCTCGAAGCTGAATTCGGCGACCGGTTCGTGCGGATTCATCGCAATGCACTGGTTGCACGCGGCGGAATTCTCGGTTTTCAGCGCGTACGCGGCGCGGTCGACGACGAGGGCGAGTCGTCCGAAGGGCATTGGGAAGTGTTGCTGAAGGAAGCGCCCGAGCGGCTGCCGATCAGCCGTCGACAGTGGCCCACCGTGAAGGCTGCGGCCAGGGCTTGATTTGTCGATCGCGCTGCTAGACTGGCAGCATCCCGTTTTATCCCCATCCCGCGGAATATGTTTCGATGAATGCGCCGGCCCGCGTCGTGATCGCGACGCGCGAAAGCCCGCTGGCGCTATGGCAGGCGGAGCATGTGCGTGGCTTGCTCACCGGCCGGCATGCAGGGCTTCAAGTCGAGCTGCTCGGTATGACAACGCTCGGCGATCGAATACTTGATCGACCGTTGTCCACCGAAGGCGGCAAAGGATTGTTCGTCAAGGAGCTCGAATTTGCTTTACTCGGGCGCCGCGCTCATCTCGCAGTGCATTCACTGAAAGATGTGCCGATGCAGCTTGAGCCCGAATTTACTTTGACCGCGGTGCTCGCGCGCGAAGATCCACGTGACTGCATGGTGTCAAATCATTTTCCGACGCTTAGCGATTTGCCGGACGGGTCATGCGTCGGCACTTCGAGTCTGCGGCGTGAGCTGATGCTGCGCGCGCGTTTTCCGCGACTGAAGATCGCTTCGGTGCGCGGCAATGTCGGCACCCGACTTGCAAAGCTCGACAACGGTGAGTTCGACGCGCTGGTACTCGCCGCGGCGGGGCTCAAACGGCTTGGTTTTGCTGGGCGCATTCGCCAGATCATCGCGACCACCGTGTCACTTCCTGCGCCGGGACAGGGCGCGCTTGGCATCGAAGTTAGAAGCGACGACCCCGAAACCAGTGGATTGCTCGCGCCGTTTAACGACGCTGAGACGTATGCAGCCACTGCTGCCGAGCGCGGCGTGTCGCGCGGACTTGGCGGTAGCTGCCAGATGCCACTCGCGGCTTACGCGGAAGTTGAGCACGGCGCGCTTCACTTGCGCGCCTTGGTTGGCAATGCGAAAACCGGCGAATACGTCGAAACCGAGGTTCGCGGGCCGCTGTCTGAACCCGCGGCATTGGCCGCTGAGGCGGTCGATCGGTTATTGGCACTGGGCGCGTTGCGCTTGCTTGGCGCGGCGTAAGCGGCCTCTGCATCGATGATTGTTATCGTTACCCGCCCGGCCCACGCCGGGCGCCGCCTCTTCAACCATGTCGTCGAGCACGGACACGACGCAATCTGGTGGCCTGCCTTCGAGATCGGTCCTGCGCCGGATCCCGACGCTGTGCGCGATGCACTACGGCGCCTCAGTGACTATGGGCTTGCGATATTTGTAAGCGCTAGCGCAGTTAGTGCGACCCGCACGTTCCTGCAAGGTGCATGGCCGGCGCACACGGTGATCGGAGCCGTTGGCCCCTCGACTCACGCCGCCGTCACGGGGGCACCTGCTCTCTCTGCGGGCTCAATTGTGGTTGCGCCTTCCAACACGGGTGATTCGGGGTCCGAATCGTTCTGGAATGCATGGCGCGCAACCGCGCGCAGCGTACAAAAGGTGCTGCTATTGCGCGCTGCAGAGGGTCGTGATTGGCTGACCGAGCAGTTTGTGGAAAGCGGGGCACAGGTCGACGCAGTGGCGGTGTACTCGCGCGTGCCGCAGCAGTTGTCTGCCGTGGATCTGGCGCTGCTTGAAGACTGGGTCGCGCGCCATGCTTCTGCTGTCCCGGTTTTCAGCAGCACGGAGGCGGTGGCGGCCCTCGATGCGCAAGTGGGTGGCGCAGGTAGGACCTGGTTGCGCTTTGGGACCGCAATTGCGTGCCACCCTCGCATTGCGCAGCAATTGCGGTCGAACGGTTATGCGCGTGTGTTGGACGCCACATTCGACGACGACTCGATCATCGCCAAGCTAGAATCGATTCGCGCGAGCTAGGAGCCGTACAAGGGGTGCGGGCTCCTGACGCGCCCTCCGCGCTTCAACAATTTGATCCGTAGGCCGTGGCTCTAGAACCGCTGCAAACTTCGTCGGCGCCAGCGGATGACGCTGTGGGCCAGGCTCGGCCTACAGACAACCCTGCGTTGTCTTCGGGTCATTCCTTAGCAAAGCCGCTCGAAGTCAACCCACGCGCATTGCTATGGATCGCACTCATCGCTCTGGCGATCGCAATCTTTGCGGCGGGCTACTCTTACCGGCAGTTGGCCACGGTCAAGCGCGAAACAGCGCGCCGGCTGGCTGAGCTCCAGCAGATTGTCGCCGTCGCTACCGAGACGGCAAATCGCGCCGACGCCGAAGCACGTGCCGCGCGCCAGCAATCGGCACTTGTCGAAGCGCGGCTCGCCGAGGAGCAGGGGCAGCGCGAGGCACTCGAGCAGCTGTACTCGGACCTGTCGCGCGGGCGCGACGAAGCCGTGCTGGTCGAAGTCGAGCGGTTGATCACGCTGTCGGCGCAGGAGTTGCAGCTCAGCGGGAATGTAGCGACCGCGCTGGCGGCCCTGCAGACCGCCGACGCACGGCTCTCGCGCTCCGACAACGCGCGCTTTCTTCCGCTGCGGCGTGTGCTGGCGCGCGACGTCGAGCGATTGAGGGCGGCGCCCGCGGTCGACTTCACCGGCATTGCGTTGAAGCTCGATCAACTTGCATCATCGGTGGACTCTTGGCCGTTGTTGGCGCAGGTCACTTCCAACGCAGCGGCATTACCCACACCCGGTCCAAACCTGGATGCGGCGGCGCCAAACTCAGGTTGGTGGGCGCGGCGATGGCATGCGCTGCAAAGCGAACTCGGCGAGTATCGGGATCTGATACGCATTCGTGTCGTCAGCTCACCAGAGTCGGTGCTGCTCGATTCGCAGCAACAGCAGCTGGTGCGGCAACAGCTGCGTTTGCGCTTTTTAAATGCGCGCCACGCATTGCTTGCGCGTAACGACCGGCTGTATCGCGCTGACCTCGCAGAAGCGCAGGCGCTGATGGGCCGATACGTCGATACACAATCGCCACAGGCCGCAAACGCGGTGACGTTGACGAAGCAGCTTGCATCGACAGCGTTGTCGGTTGAGCTGCCGACCATTGGAGACAGCATGGCGGCCGTCCGCTCGCTCCGAAGCGTGCCACGTTAGCCGGACAACGATGCGCTGGTTAAGCTCGGCATTATTGCTGGCGCTGCTTGCCGCAGTGTCTGCGTTGTTTTTGAGGGCCAACCTCGGAAACATCGCTTTGTTCGTGCCCCCCTACCGCATCGATCTATCGTTGAACCTGGCGCTCTTCACGCTTGCGCTGCTGCTGGCCGCGGTTTACTGGGCCGCGCGGGTGATGCAGAAGATGGCCGATTTTCCCGAGCAGGTGCGTTTGTACCGCGCACGCCGCGAGGAGATCGGCGGCAATCGAGCGCTGGTTGAATCAGTCAAGAATTTTCTCGAAGGCCGTTTTGCGCGTGCGGAAAAGTCTGCACGCGCTGCGCAGTCGTCCGCTTCCACCGCGAGCGTTGCGGCATTAATCGGCGCGCGATCAGCTCACCGCATGCAGGAATACGCGCGTCGTGACGAATGGCTAGAGACCGCCGAGCGTGACGCTGCTGTCGACACTGCACGGCTCGTGGCCAGCGCGGAGATGCTGACCGAACAGCGCCAGAACGATGCAGCACTGACAGCTATCGGTCGTTTACAGGGGGAGGGTCGGCGCCACATTCACGCAATGCGAATTGCGTTGAGCGCAAACCTGCAGTCCGGTCGCTGGGACGATGCGTTGAAAGCGGTGCGATTGCTGGAAAAGAGGAACGCTTTGCATCCGGTTGCGTCGCGCAAGCTCAAACACGCCATCTACCGTGAGTTGATCGTTGCACAAAGCCACGATGCGCAGGCGCTCGAGGCCATGTGGCGTCTGATTCCCGAAACCGATCGCCAGCTGCCCGAGATTGCGCTCGACGCCGCGAGGCTTTTTAACGCGACCGACGCCGCGCTGGGGCAGCTCGCGATAGACGCAATCGATGCGGCACTGCCGATAGCTCCCGGCGATTGGGATGAAACAGCGCTTCGTTTAATCGATGAGTACTCGCGCGCGCAAGTGACGCCGGCCCGCGCCCAATTGGAGCGGGTGGACGATTGGCTCAAGCTGGCTCCGGCGATGGGCTTAACGCGCGCAACGCTGTCAAGAGCGGCGGGTCAGATCTGTTTTCGCGAGCAACTATGGGGCAAATCAAAATCGTATTTGCTCGAAAGCCTGGCGGCAGATGCCCATCCGCTGACCCTGCTTGCTTTGGCTCGCTTGGCCGAAGCAATCGGCGATGCCGGCGAAGCCGCGGAGTACTTCAGGAAAGCAGCACTTGGACTTGCAACCTTCTCGACCGGGTCGCTCGGCGTGGCAGGGTCGCTCTGGCCCGGTCAGCGCGATACCCGAACAACGTCGAGCCGGCTCGCTTGACACGCGCATAACGCGCTCCATACTGGGCGCTAGTGATCTACAAAAAACAAGGAGACAGAATGAGACGTGCGGCATTTTTGCTGATTTGCACATTGGCTGCCGGCGGGTTGGCATCGGCCTCGGCGCAGACAACCATCAAACTAGGTTACGCGACCACACCCACGTCCCACTACGGAGTCGGCTCGAACGCGTTCTGCGAAGAAGTGGAAAAACGCACAAGCGGCCGCTACAAGTGTCAGCAGTTTCCGGGTTCCGCGCTAGGCGGTGAGCGCGAGATGATTGAGGCGGTGCAACTGGGCACCCTCGATATCGTCAACACCTCGACCGGGCCAGTGGGCAATTTCGTCCCGGAAGTGAACATCGTCGACATTCCATTCTTGTTTCGCGACTACGATCACGCACGGCGCGTGATGGACGGTCCGATTGGTGACGATCTGCGTGCAAAGTTTCCGGCGAAGGGCCTGATCGCGCTGGCGTGGACCGAAAATGGTTTTCGCCATATGACCAACAGCAAGCGCCCGATCGTCAAGCCTGACGATGCAAAGGGCCTGAAGATCCGCAGCATGCAAAACAAGGTTCACATGCAGGCGTTTCAGTCGATCGGTATTCAGCCGACGCCAATGGCGTTTCCCGAGCTGTTCGGCGCGCTACAGACCGGTGTGGTCGACGGCCAGGAAAACCCGATACCCGTGATTCTGTCAGCCAAGTTTTCGCAGGTGCAAAAGCATCTGTCGCTGACCGGTCATGTCTATTCGCCGGCGCTGCTGATCGTTTCTCCGGCGCTGTGGAACAAGCTGTCGGACGCCGACAAGAAAGCATTCACCGAAGCCGGCAAGGCCGCGTCCGCCGCGCAGCGCAAGAAGGTGAACGACGACGAGCGCGACGGCATCGCGCAACTGCGCGCGGGTGGCATGGAAGTCGTCACCGCCGTCGACAATCAGGCGTTTCGCAACGCGATGACACCGGTGTGGGCCGACTTCGCGAAGCAATTCGGCGCCGCAAATATCCGGCAGATTCAGGAGTTCAAGTGAGACGAAGCCGAACCCAAATCTTCGTTGAAGCTACCTTCGCGTAGCGAAGTTACGGACGGATTGCAGACTTCGTTTGCCTGGTTGTGTCTACAAGGG
>JACCYC010000009.1 GCA_013696665.1 Burkholderiaceae bacterium
CCGATTGGGGCCGCAAGGAAATTCGCATTGCCGAAACCGAGATGCCCGGGCTGCTGGCGATTCGCGACGAATACGCCAGTTCGCAGCCGCTTCGCGGCGCCCGCATTACCGGCTCGCTGCACATGACAATCCAGACCGCCGTCCTGATCGAAACGTTGCAGGCGCTCGGCGCTGAAGTGCGTTGGGCGAGCTGCAATATTTTTTCGACGCAGGATCATGCGGCGGCAGCCATTGCCGCGAGCGGCACCGCTGTGTTTGCAGTCAAAGGCGAGTCGCTGCAGGACTATTGGGATTACACGCATCGGATCTTCGAGTGGCCCGATGGCGGCTACACAAACATGATTCTGGACGATGGCGGAGATGCAACGCTGCTGCTGCATCTGGGAAGCAAGGCCGAGCACGATGCCAGCCTGATCTCGCACCCCGGCGGTGAAGAGGAAGAGTTTCTGTTTGCTTCGATCAAGTCGACACTCGCCCGTGACTCGAGCTGGTACTCGACGCGCCTGTCGAGGATCAAGGGTGTGACAGAGGAAACGACCACTGGCGTCAAGCGGCTGTACCAGATGGCGAAGGAAGGGAAGCTCGCGTTTCCGGCAATAAACGTCAACGATTCGGTCACCAAAAGCAAGTTCGACAACTTGTACGGGTGCCGCGAATCGCTGGTCGATGGCATCAAACGCGCCACCGATGTGATGATTGCCGGCAAGGTCGCCGTCGTCGCGGGTTACGGCGATGTCGGCAAGGGCTCGGCGCAAGCCTTGCGCGCGCTATCCGCACAGGTCTGGGTCACCGAAATCGATCCGATATGCGCACTGCAGGCAGCAATGGAAGGCTACCGTGTGGTGACGATGGACTACGCGGCCGACAAGGCCGACATTTTCGTCACCGCCACCGGCAACTTCCAGGTGATCACGCACGATCACATGGCCAAGATGAAAGACCAGGCGATCGTCTGCAATATCGGGCACTTCGACAACGAAATCGATATCGCGGGCGTCAAGCCGTACAAGTGGGAGAACATCAAGCCGCAGGTCGATCACATTATCTTCCCCAACGGCAAGCGCATCATCCTGCTCGCCGAAGGCCGGTTGGTCAATCTGGGATGCGGCACCGGTCATCCGAGTTACGTGATGTCGAGTTCATTTGCCAATCAGGTGATCGCGCAGATCGAGCTTTTCACCAACACCGAGCGCTATCCGGTCGGCGTGTACGTGCTGCCGAAACATCTCGACGAGAAAGTTGCGCGGTTGCAGCTGAAAAAACTGAATGCGCAATTAACCGAGCTCACCGATGCGCAAGCACGCTACATCAGCGTGGCGAAAGAAGGCCCTTACAAACCGGATCACTACCGCTACTAAGCGATCGTCGGAGGGGCTTATGCGCCTATTGCTGGTATGGATACTGAATGCGATCGCGTTGCTTGCGGTCGCCTATCTTTTCCCCGGCGTACAGATTCAGGATTGGCAGGCCGCTGCGATCGCCGCCCTCGTGCTCGGACTGGTCAATGCGATGATCAAGCCGATTCTGGTCGTGCTGACGTTTCCGGTCACGATTTTGACGCTCGGCTTGTTCCTGCTGGTGATCAATGCGCTGCTCTTCTGGGCAGTCGCCGTGCTGGTACCAGGATTCAACGTCGGCGGCTTCGGCGCGGCCTTTGTCGGCGCGCTGCTGTACACCGTAATCACATGGTTGCTGTCGATGCTGATTCCGGACCGGCGAAAGGTCAGGCTTGACCGTTAACGTCAGCTTCGAATTCTTTCCTCCGCGCACGCCCGAAGGTGTTATGAAACTCCGCGCTGTCAGACGCGAGCTCACGACGCTCAAGCCGGAATATTTTTCAGTCACTTTCGGTGCGGGCGGCTCGACGCGCGAAGGTACGTGGAACACCGTTGTCGAGATGCAGGATGAAGGGTTGTCAGTGGCGCCGCATATTTCGTGCATCGGTACGACGCGCGAATCGGTTCGAACGCTGTTGGCTGGCTATCGCGAGCGCGGCATCCGCCGCATAGTGGCCCTGCGTGGCGACATGCCATCGGGTGCGGCCGGTGGCGCTGGTGATTTTCGATACGCCAATGAGCTGGTCGAATTCGCGCGCGCTGAAACCGGCGACTGGTTTCACATCACGGTTGCCGCGTATCCGGAATATCACCCTCAGTCGCACTCGCCAGTGGCTGATCTGCAAAGCTTCGTTCGCAAGGTCGACGCAGGGGCGGACTCTGCGATCACCCAATATTTCTACAACTTTGACGCTTACGCACGATTCGTCGACGACGCGCGCGGGCTCGGGTGCAATGTGCCGATCGTGGCGGGCGTAATGCCGATCGCCAGCTACACGCAGCTCGCACGTTTCTCGGATACGTGCGGTGCTGAGATTCCACGCTGGAT
>JACCYC010000013.1 GCA_013696665.1 Burkholderiaceae bacterium
TCGACGTGTCATCGTCGTTGATCATTCTGTTTACGATCTTCGGCGCGATTCTTCAATTCTCGAACGCGGGCAAATTCTTCATCGACTTTTCACTCGCCGCTTTTGGACGTAAGGCAACAGGTGCAGGGCGCGCGGTGACCGCAGCTTCGTTTTTGCTGGGCGGTCCGTCAGGCTCAGGAGTGGCGACAACCGTCACGCTCGGCACCGTTGCCTATCCGATGCTCGCTAAAGCGGGGTACGAGAAAAACGCCGCGGGTGGATTGTTGGCGGCGGGCGGTCTTGGCGCGATTCTTTCGCCACCAGTACTCGGTGCTGCTGCATTTCTGATCTCCGAGTTTCTGAAGATCTCGTATCTGGACGTGATCCGCATGGCGGTCATTCCGACCTGTCTTTACTACCTGTCGCTGCTGTTTATGGTCGAGATCGACGCCCGCAAACACTCGATGGTGCAGGTAAGAGTCGAAACGAGCGCCACCGTATGGCAACTGATGAAGACGATGGGGTTTCACTTCATATCGTTGGTCGCGATCATCGTGTTTCTGCTGCTGGGCTTCTCACCGATCGCGTCAGTCTTCTGGGCAACGATAGTCGCAGTATTGATCAGCTTTCTGAATCGCGACAGCGCGCTGATTGACGTTTCACTGCTGACACGCCGGCCGCGCGGGTGGATACGGGAATTGCTTCTGCATTCGAAGCTGATGAAGGCGCTGGAGGCCGGCTCGGTCGGAATGCTGAGCGTGGCGGCAACGTGTGCGGCGGCCGGCATCATCGTCGGCGTTGTCACGCTAACCGGGCTCGGTCTGCGCTTTGCCGACATCGTCGTCACATACGCGGGCGGCAGCCTTCTGCTGACCGCCATCTACACCGCGCTGATCGTCTGGATCGTCGGCCTCGCGGTGCCGGTCACCGCCAGCTACATCATCTGCGCGGTTGTCGCGGCGCCGGCTCTGATCAAGCTTGGCGTGCCCGACTTTGCCGCGCACATGTTCATTTTCTATTACGCGGTACTGTCGGAAGTGTCGCCACCGACCGCATTGTCACCTTTTGCCGCTGCAGCAATTACCGGTGGCGATCCTTACAAGACGACCTTTCAAGCGTGGAAGTACACGCTGCCCGCATTCGTTGTCCCGTTCGTCTTCGTACTCGATCCGCTGGGTGTAGGTCTGCTGCTTGCGCTTCCGCCTGGTGGCACGTGGTGGGATGTCGCATGGATCGTTGGGCTGGTCGTGATTGCGTTGATCGCACTCGCGGCAGCCGCGGAAGGCTGGTTGTTGGATAGGACGACACGGCTTGAGCGAGTGCTATTGATCGCTTCAGGATTGCTGATCATCTATCCTAAGCCCTGGTTCGATGCAATCGGATTTTCGCTGCTCGTAGTCGTGGTCGTAATGCAGCTCGCCCGTCGTCGGCCCAAACGAGTATCAGCAACCGGCGATTAGATGGCAGCTTCTGGGCGAAAACATTCGCCGCGTGTTATCTGTGTTGGCGGATCGGCAACGATTGACCAGATTTTTCTGGTCGACGAGGTCAAGTTGCCGTCGGTCAAGCTCACTGCAACCGACTTCGTCGAAACCGGGGGCGGCATGGGTGCAAATGCCGCGGTCGCGGTGCAGCGACTCGGTGGCCAGGCGATTTACTGGGGCCGCGTAGGCGACGATGTCACCGGCGAACAAGTCATCGCATTGCTGAGGCAGGAAGGCGTTGATGTTTCGACGGTGCGCCGCCTGCCCGGATTTCGCACGAAGATTGCGACGATCCTGATCGACGCGCGCGGCGAACGGCTCGTGGTTTCGGTGCAGCCGCAGGGATATCCTCCGGACGCATCGTGGCTTCCGATCGAACGCGTCGCGCAAGCCGACGTGGTTCTTGCCGATACCCGATGGCCGCAGGGCGCCCAGCGCCTGTTCGACGCCGCCGCTGGCGCAGGCAAGCCGAGCGTATTTGACGGAGATGCCGGCGAAGTGCAACAGGTTCGAGCCACTGCTGGCCTTGCGACGCATCCATTTTTGTCGCAGCCCATGCTGCATAGCCTCGGACTGGGCGAGCCCAGGGATGCGCTGCCTCGACTGTTCGGTGGGCGCAATGTCGCGTGCGGCGTGACGCTGGGCTCCGCCGGAGTGATGTGGTTTGACGGCGCGCGCGTGCAAAGCGCGCCGTCGCCGCGCGTCACCGCTGTCGACACCCTGGCGGCGGGTGACACATGGCACGGCGCATTTGCGCTCGCACTGGGTGAGCGCAAAAATTTAACGTCCGCAATCAAGTTCGCTACGGCAGTTTCCGCGATGAAGTGCACGCGCTTTGGCGGCCGCGCTGGAATACCGACACGCGAGGCGTTTGAGCGCTGGTGGTCTGCGCTCGATCAACAACCCAGCACTTGACCGGCACGGTCGGGCGGCACCAGCACACGCCCCCGAAGACCCTGCGCTAAATACGCGCTCAACACCATCTCGCCGATGCGCGTCAGCGCTGGCGATTCGCATAGCGCCACGCAGGCCCCGCCAAACCCGGCGCCCGTCAGGCGCGCCCCATAGACCTCGGGCTGCGCCTGCAGCGACGTCACGAGCCAATCAAGCTGCGACACAGAGACTTCAAAATTATCTCGCAAGCTGACGTGCGACGCGTTCATCAGCGCGCCAAACTCGCGCGGGTCTCCACACTTGACCGCGCGCAGCACGCGCGCATTCTCGGTGACGACATGCCGCGCACGGCGGCGTAACGGCTCGGGCAACGCATTAATTTTCGCAGCATCGCGATCGGCGTCGATATCGCGCAGCGCCGCAACGCCGAGCATGCGCGCCGCTTGCTCGCATTCAGCGCGCCGCTGATTGAAGCCACTTGTCGCAAGCGATCGTGCGACACCGGAGTCAAGTACCAGGACCGCTGTTCCCGGCCACAGATCGATCAGCTGAACGTGCAGCGTGCGCGCATCCAGAAACAACGCATGCGTCGTATCGGCCAGACTCGATGCCATCTGGTCCATGATTCCGCAACGCACGCCGGCATGATTAATCTCCGCGCGTTGGGCCAGTTGCGCAATGCGCACATTGTCGAGCGGCAGATCGAGTAGCTCGCGCAATGCGCGCAACGTCGCCACTTCGAGCGCGGCACTGGACGAAAGGCCGACCCCCATCGGTACATCGGACGCCACATGAATATCGAGCGCCGGCACGTTGATGCCCTCGATTCGCGCTTCTACGAGACAACCGTATATATAGGTTGCAAATTGCTCGGTCGGTGGGGAGGCGAAGGTGAACTGCACGCTGCGCTCGAGATCAGCGGCGTACACGGTTGTGGTGTCTCCAATAATCGCCCGAATTGCCACATGGGTTTGCTGCGGGATCGCGATCGGCAGTACATAGCCGTCGTTGTAGTCGGTGTGCTCTCCCAGCAGATTGACGCGGCCGGGCGCTGCGCCCACCGCGCCCGCACTGCCGCCGAAGACGTCGGCGAACGATTTCGACTTCGATGGCGGCTGCGACGTCACTCGATCACGACCTCCACCTGCTGCAACTCGCGCGCCTTGTCCTCAGGCAGCGCATCCATCGCGAAGAACCCGGCCGCGAGCTCGGTCCCAGCCAGAAACTTCAGCCGCTCGCGGGTCCGGTAAGGTGGATAGAACTGCGCGTGCAGGTGCGACTCTGGATGGGGTTGACCATCACACGGCGACTGATACCACGCCATCAGATAAGGGAAGCTGCGTTGCCATAGGCCATCGTATTTCAACAACACGGTTTTCAATGCGCGCGCCAGATCGCTGCGCTGCGCGCCGGAGAGCTGAGTGAAGTCGGCCACCGGCTGAACCGGCGCAACCCAGACCTCGTAGGGATACCGGGCGCACACAGGTACGAATGCGACTGCATGAGAACCGGCATACAAGATACGTACGCGATCGCGCAGCTCGCGATCAATCAGGTCCTGCAGCACCCCGCTTTTTTTTTCCGCGAAATACTTTGCAGCCACCTCCTGCATGCGCGCCGGCACCGGCGGCACAATCGGGTAAGCATAGATTTGCCCGTGCGGGTGATGCAGCGTCACACCGACTTCCGCACCCCGATTTTCGAACGGCAACACATATTGCACATCAACGCGCGCGCTCAAACGCTCGGTTCGATCGGCCAAAGCCTGCAGCAGCAGATCGATATGCGGAATTGGCAACGCACCGAGCGAACTATTGGCGTCTTGCGTGAACACGACAACCTCGCAGGCACCGGCGCCCGGCGCCGTCGGCACGATCAACTCGGGAGGTGGTTCGCTCACACCACCGAGCGACGGAAATCGATTGTCGAAAACTGCGACATCCCAGTTGCCGCTTGGGAGTTCGGTCGGGTGCGCCGGGTCGGTGGTCACCAACAGCGGGTTGTATTCGGGTGGTGGCAAAAACGTCCGGCTCTGCCGGTAGGCTGCGTACGTCACCCACTCGCCACGTAACGGATGCCAGCGCAAGTGCGGACTCGCGCCCAGTGGTGTTGCAAACGGGCTCGGTGCGCGATGTGGATCGGGCGTCGTGATCGGATGTCGCGCGTACAGCGTCAGGCTTCGGCCGTCGGGCTTTACCAGATCCAGCACATGCACTACACGACTCCGCGCAGGTGTGTCGCTGAAGCGGATGTGGCAATTGCGATCAGCTCGAGCGGAATCTTGGGTGTGCGGTCTGCGTACAGAAGCCCGTTGGCTTCCTGAAACGTATCGGCAAATTGCGTGTAGCAAAACCCGCTGAAAAGCGCGGTGTGGATCACCGTGTTCAATAGTTCCTGAAACAGCCGCGTGAATTGCGCTTCGTCCTCGACCACGGTGTAGCCCCAGCTCTTTTCGCCTTGCGTCGTGCGCGGGGCGAAGGCGATGCCGCCGAATTCCGTCAGCATGATCGGCTGGCCGCGGTGTGGATAACCGTCGAGCGTCAGGATGCGTCCACCCGGGCGGCGCCGGTCGAATAACTGCTCAGGTTTTATTTCCGGCCCATAGCGCTGGCGCAAGTGCTCGACGTTAGCGTCGTAATCGTGAATGCCGATAATGTCGGTAGCACTCGATTCCCAACCGTCGTTGCCAATCACGGGCCGCGTCGCGTCAAGCGTTTTGGTCAGGTGGTAAAGCGCTTCAACAGCGTGCCGGTGTACGCGCACCGCCGTCAGCTCGGGCACACCCCATGACTCGTTAAAGGGTACCCAGACGATGACGCACGGATGGCTGTAGTCGCGCTCGACGGCTTCGCTCCACTCTCGCACGGTGCGTTTGATGGCCGTGCGCGTGAATCGATAGGCCGACGGCATCTCCTCCCATACCAACAGCCCTAGACGGTCAGCCCAGTACAGATAGCGGGGATCCTCGATCTTCTGGTGCTTGCGCACGCCGTTGAATCCCATCGCCTTGGCGAGCTCGACATCGCGTCGCAACGCTTCATCGCTCGGCGCCGCCATCAGCGTTTCGGGCCAGTAACCCTGATCGAGCACCATGCGCAGCAGATAAGGCCGGCCATTGAGCATGAAGCGGTCGCGCAGGATATTCACCGATCGCAGCGCTGTGTACGAAATGAATTCGTCAATGACCTCCCCGTTGCACAACAATCGGATGCTTGCGTCGAGCAACGTGGGTCGCTCCGGACTCCATAACAGTTCGTTACGAAAGTCGTCGATGCCCGGGTCGGACAACATGATCATGCGGTCGATTTCGCGGTTGACCAGCTGATAGCGGTCACTGGCCAGCAGCCGTTCGCCGTGATGCAGCTTGATCTCCAAAGCGAGATGGTCGGAAGGGTCACCCGCGATGCGCGCCTCGAATTGCAGCGCGTAGCCTTCGACATGCGGCGTCCAGCGTACTTTCTCCACGTAAGTACGCGGCACACGCTCGAGCCATACGGTCTGCCAGATGCCCGTGGTGCGCGGATACCAGATCCCGTGCGGTTCGAGTTGCCAGTCCTGCTTGCCGCGGGGCTTTGTCAGGTCATGCGGATCGTCCTCGACGTGCACGGTGACGATTTGCGTGCCCGAATCGTCCAGCAGGTCCGTGATGTCAGTCCAAAACGGCGTGTGGCCGCCTTCGTGCGTCATCGCAAGGTGATCGTTAACCCAAACCTTCGCCACATAATCAACAGCGCCAAAGCGCAGAAGGACGCGCCGGCCATCGGGCATCAGATCGAAGTCGCGCTGATACCAGCACGCGCGGTGCAGGCCGCGCTCAGCAATCCCGCTGGCCGCGGATTCAGGCGGAAACGGCACGACAATTTGCAGCGGCCAGCTCGTGATTTCGGAGGGCCGCGAAAACAGGCGATCATCGTCGAAGCCGAATCGCCAGCTTCCGTTCAGCGATGTCCATTCGGACCGCTGCATCAGTGGTCGTGGATACTCGAACTGCAATTGCGCGGCCTTCGTGGGTGAGGCCTTTGTTGGTAAGGCCTTCGCTGGCGGCGTTTTCGTTTGCGTCTTCTTCATGTTCGCGGAGCCAGCATGTGAGGTCCAAGTTCACGCACCGAGCTGACACCCAGCAGCGCCATGTCCTGCAAGATTTCGTTTGAAAGCAAACGGATCGCATGCGCGACGCCAGCCTGCCCTCCGATCGCCGCCGCATAGATAAACGGCCGCGCGATGAATACAAAGTCTGCGCCCAGCGAAAGCGCCTTGAGCACTTCGGTGCCGCGCCGGATACCGCCATCGATCATGATCTTCATACTCCCCTTGGCTCGCACAATTGCCGGCAACGCGCGCAGCGGGGCGATCGATGAGTCGAGCTGCCGGCCGCCGTGGTTGGAAACGATCAGGCCGTCGACGCCGTGATCGGCAGCGAGCTGCGCATCCTCCGCCGACAAAATTCCCTTAAGAACAAATTCTCCCTTCCACATTCGGCGTATCTGCGCGACATGCGCCCACGATAATTTATCGCGCGCGCTGAACTGGCGTAACGCGGAGCGCGCGATTATGGGTACACCACGATTGACGCCGGCGTTTTCGAAGTGCGGCATTCCACGTTCAATCAGAGTGCGCGCGAGCGTCCCCAACAACCATCGCGGGCGAATCATGCCGTCCCAGAACAAGCGCGCGCTCGGCTGCAAGGGCATCGTGAACCCGACGCGGACATTGTTTTCACGGCTGGGCAGTGTCGCGACATCCACCGTGAGCACGAGGGTCCGAAAGCCGGCCGCCTGCACTCGTTGAATCATTGATTCGACACTTGCTGCTTCACCCGGCAGGTAAGCCTGAAACCACGTCGAGCGCGGCCCTGCCTGCTGCACTTCTTCGAGACGAATCAGTCCGGTCGAACTGACGATCATCGGAATATTTGCAGTCTCGGCCGCGCGAGCCAGCGCGAGATCGCCTTGATACGCAATCAACGCGCTCACCCCCATCGGCGAAATGCCAAATGGCGATGCATACATCTGACCGAAGAGTTCTGTGCGCTGCGAGCGCTCCGAGACATCGACCAGCACGCGCGGCACAAACGACCATTCTCGATAAGCCGCCGAATTGGAATCCCGCGCAACGTTGTCCTCGGCGCCACCGTGGACATAGCCGAAAATCGGACGCGGCAGATGCTTGCGCGCAGCATCTTCAAAGTCCGCGAGAGACAACAGCTTGCGCAGTGCGTACGTCAATGGTTCGGCACGGGAAAATGGTGCGCTAGCTTCGCACGGAATCGGCAGCTATTCTTCAATTACGCGCCCCACAGGATATGAAATGACGCTCAACCAAATTCAACGGAACACGTGGCTCGCCCTGGCGAGCTGCGTCTGGTTTCTGACGACCGCCGTCCCGGTCCACGCCGCGGCTCCAGCCGCTAAAACCTCTGCGCCGGGTTACTACCGCATGATGCTCGGCAATTTTGAGGTAACCGCATTGCTCGACGGGACGATCGACCTCAAGGTGGCCGATCTGCTGACGAACACGACGCCGCCCCGTATCAACACCGCCCTGGCCCGCAGTTTTTTGAAGGACCCTGTCGAGACATCGGTCAATGTCTACCTGATCAACACCGGCGACAAGCTCGTGATGGTCGATGCAGGCTCGGGCACTTTCTTTGGACCCACCGTGGGCAAGCTTGTCACCAGCCTGCGGGCCAGTGGTTATCAGCCCGAGCAGGTCGACGAGATCTACATCACGCACATGCATGTCGATCATGTGGGCGGCCTGGTCAGCGACGGCAAGATCGTATTTCCGAATGCCATCGTGCGGGCAGATCAGCACGACGCGGACTTTTGGCTCAACAAGGCAACGATGGAAGCCGCCCCGAAAGAGGCGCGACCCTTCTTCGAAGGCGCTATGGCAGCCATAAATCCATACGCTGCGGCGGGGAAATTCAAGCCGTTTAGTGGCAGGACCGAGCTTGTGCCCGGCATCAGCGCTGTCCCCGCGTACGGTCACACGCCCGGCCACAGCGTGGTTGTAGTCGAAAGTCAGGGTGAGCGGCTGGTGCTATGGGGCGATCTGATGCACGTGGCTGCGGTTCAGTTTGCAGATCCATCGGTAACCATTCGATTCGACATCGATCCCAAGGCGGCAGCCGCGCAGCGTAAGGCCCAGTACGCCGATGCGGCCAAGCGCCGCCATTGGGTGGCCGCGGCGCATCTGCCGTTTCCGGGTATTGGGCATCTGCGCGCGGACGGCAAGGGCTACGACTGGGTGCCGGCGAACTACACAGCGCTGCGCTGATTAGCAACTGCGCTGATCTAGCAAATACCCAGACTTCCGCACGGGAAAGGCAATCGATGATTCACGCAATGAACCACTTCACTGTGCTGGCCGACGACCTCGACCGCTCGTTGGCGTTTTATGTTGGATTGCTGGGTCTAAAGCCCGGGCCGCGGCCTGATCTGGGTTTTCCGGGCGCGTGGCTGTACGCCGGTGACAGCGCCGTATTGCACATCATTGCGGGCCGCACGCTTCCCGAGCAGCGCGCCGGTGTGCTGGATCACATGGCTTTTTCGGCGACTGACCTGCGTGCGGTCAAGGCCAAACTGGACGCCCAGCAAGTCCCCTATGACTTGCGGCGCCAGCGCGGAGCCGGGACCTGGCAGTTGTTTTGCCACGACCCCAGCGGTGCAAAGGTCGAATTGGACTTCGATCCGACCGAAACCGCCTGATTTGATTAATGCGGGTATACGGATCGGCGACCGGCGACGTTAATAGGGTGCAGCTCAAAACCCAGGAGTTTCAATGAAGCGTTTTCTGTTTCCCGTCCTAATGGCAGCGTCCGCCCTGCCGGCTGTTGCAGCGGACGTCGGTGTCTCCGTCAATGTAGGACAGCCTGGCTTTTATGGCCGCATTGACATTGGCAACGCACCCCGGCCACAAGTGATCTACGCCCAACCGATCGTGGTCCGCGAAGTCAGGGTTGCTCAAGCGCCGCAGCCGCTCTACCTGCGCGTACCGCCAGGCCATGCACAAAAATGGTCCAAGCACTGCGATAAATACGATGCTTGCGGACGCCCGGTTTATTTCGTCAAGGATGACTGGTACCAGAATGTTTACGCGCCTCACTACCGCCAATCCCACGGCCACCCCTCTGAAAAAGGACACGGCAATGGCAAGGGCAAAGGCAAAAGCAAGGACAAGTAGCCGTCTGTCGCAACGAATTCAATCGCAAGAGCCGGAGTTCCAGCGCCGCGCTTAGGCCGTACCTTCCGCCATCGATCAGCGATGGTGGGAGGCGCACAATTGAACATGACCACGAAATGCGAGACGCTCGCAGCCGCAACCGGGGGCGATTCCCGCTGGGCCGCGCTCGTGGCACGCGACCCGAAAGCAGACGGTGATTTCTTCTATTCGGTCGCAACGACAGGGGTTTACTGCCGGCTCTCGTGCGCTGCGCGTACGCCGCGGCGCGAGAACGTAGCGTTTCACTCAACCGCCGACGACGCCGAGCGTGCAGGGTTCCGAGCGTGCCGCCGCTGCAAGCCCGATCAACCTCGACTCGGTGTGCAACACGCCAACACGATTGCAAAGGTCTGCCGGTTGATAGAAAGCGCGGCGCAGCCGCCCACGCTGCGCGCGCTGGCGAGCAAGGCGGGCTTGAGCGCGTTCCATTTGCATCGTGTGTTCAAAGCAATCACCGGCGTGACGCCAAAGCAGTACGCGGCAGCGCATCGCGCGCGGCGCGTCAAGGCCGAGCTCGGCCGTAGCAATACCGTGACCGAAGCGATTTACGACGCGGGCTACAACTCCAACGGTCGCTTTTACGAGAGCTCCAATCAGCTGTTGGGGATGACGCCAACCGCGTATCGCGACGGCGGCGCCAATACCGACATCCGCTTTGCGGTCGGCGAATGTTCACTCGGCTCAATCCTGGTGGCGGCAAGCTGCATCGGTGTGTGCGCAATCCTGATGGGTGATGACCCAGACCAACTGGCGCGCGATCTGCAAGACCGATTTCCACGCGCGACACTGGTCGGAGGCAACGCGGATTTCGAACGAATGGTGGCCAAGGTTGTCGGTTTTGTTGAAGCTCCAGCGCTCGGCCTCGATCTGCCGCTTGACGTGCGCGGCACCGCTTTTCAGCAGCGCGTGTGGAAGGCGTTAGTCGAAATTCCGGCAGGCACCACTAAAAGCTACCTCGAAGTCGCGCACTGCATCGGCGCAGCGAAGGCAGCCCGCGCGGTAGGCGGCGCGATTGCAGCCAATCCGCTGGCCGTTGCGATCCCGTGCCACCGTGTCGTTCGTAACGATGGCGCGCTGTCGGGCTATCGTTGGGGTGTCGAGCGCAAGCGCGCGCTTATCGAGCGAGAAGCGCGCACATAGCGGGGGAATTAATGCGTTCGCGGGGCGCGCGCTAGGCCATTTGTCCGACGGTAAACGACAGGGTGCGCCGATAGACTGGCCACCTATCCGGCACCCTTGGTTTGCCCTCTATGTCAACCTGCCTTCAGTTGCTTCGCTTGCGCACGGTGCTATGCACCGTGCTGGTTATCGCTGGCTTCAGCGCGAACAGCGCTTTCGGCCAAGGAAACGCGGCCGCCGGCGCGACGCTCTACACGCAAAAAATACTCATTGGCGGCGCGCAACTGAGCTGCCAGGATTGCCATGGCTTTGCAGGCACATTTCGAGAGCTGCGCTTTCCCGGTCAGAACGAAGCAATGTTGCTGGCGCGAATCAACACGGCAATCAACGGCAACGCCGGCCAGGTGATGGGTGCGTATTCGGTTTGGACTGCGCAGCAACGCACCGACACTGCAGCACACCTTGCGGTCGCCGTTGCACCGCCCGCACCGCCCCCGTTCGCACCATTGCCCACCCCGAGCGCATCGCCAAGCCCGGCGATGTTTGCCAGCACTGCAGTCGGCGCCACCAGTCCAGTCGTCGCGATTCTTCTAACCAATAGCGCCGGGACGGCGATCACACTCGGCAGCCCTGCCGTTGCCGCGGGCACCGGGCAAGTCGCCGATTTCAAAAGCGCTTCCGTTCCAGCCGGCCAGACGACGTGCGTCAACAGCGGCATCCTGCAGCCGGGAACGAGCTGCTCGATCGGTTTTGAATTTGCACCCACCGCCGCAGGCGACCGCACCGCGACCTTCAGTGTCAACTTTATCGGCAACGTTCCAAGTCGGACATTGACACTGCAGGGGACCGCAACCGGCGCCGGTGGCTCAACGGCGCCGACATCTTCGGCCAACGCGCCGTTGAATGCGGGCGCAGGCGCCCTAGGGTGGATGAATCTGCTTGGCCTGCTTGCGTTGCTTGGAATCGGCGGTACGCGTCGGCGTTAACCTGCAGCAAGCTTTCCCAAAGAAGCGCCGCACGCCGGCGCTTTTTTATTTGCGTCTAAATTTCGCTCGATGACGTCGAACCATCCGACCCAGGCAACGCGCAACGCGCGGTTGCCGGCGGCAATATGGACGCTGGGATTCGTCAGCCTGTTAATGGACATCTCATCCGAGATGATTCACAGCCTGTTGCCGGTGTTTTTAGTCACCACGCTAGGCGCCAGCGCGCTCGCGGTCGGACTGATCGAAGGTGCAGCCGAGGCCACGGCGATGATCGTCAAGGTGTTCTCGGGCGCGTTGTCTGACTACTGGGGCAAGCGCAAGGCGCTCGCGGTGTTCGGATATTCAATGGGCGCGCTGTCGAAACCGCTGTTTGCAATCGCTTCGACCACCGGGATGGTCTTCGGTGCGCGCTTCATCGACCGGATCGGCAAAGGCATACGCGGGGCGCCGCGTGATGCGCTGGTCGCCGATATCGCGCCACCCGCAATGCGCGGTGCCGCGTTTGGCTTGCGGCAGTCGCTCGACACGGTCGGCGCGTTTGTCGGGCCGCTGATCGCAATTGGATTGATGCTGATTTGGGCGAACGATTTTCGCGCTGTCTTCTGGGTCGCAGTAATTCCAGCAGGGCTTGCTGTGGCATTGCTGGTGTTCGGTGTGCGCGAGCCCGGCCGGGAAACTGCAGAGCTGCCGATCAATCCGATCCGTCGTGAAAACCTGCGAAAGCTGTCACGTGCCTACTGGTGGGTCGTGGCTATCGGTGCAGTCTTTACGCTGGCGCGCTTTAGTGAAGCGTTTCTCGTGCTGCGCGCGGCGCAAGGGGGCTTGCAGCTCGCGCTCGTTCCGCTGGTGTTGATCGCGATGAATGTGATCTATGCGCTGACTGCGTATCCGTTCGGGCGCCTGTCGGATCGCTTCAGTCACCGCTGGCTGCTCGTCTTGGGCCTTACTGTGTTGATCGGTGCCGACATCGTGCTAGCCCTTAGTAACGAATGGCACTGGGTGTGGCTCGGCGTTTCGCTCTGGGGGCTGCACATGGGCATCACACAGGGGCTGCTCGCGACCATCGTGGCGTCCACCGCGCCGGCCGAGCTGCGCGGAACCGCATTTGGCTTCTTCAATTTGGTCAGCGGCACTGCACTGCTGGTCGCTAGTGCACTGGCAGGCTTTGTGTGGGATCAATTCGGCGCACCGCAAACTTTCATTGTCGGCGCACTATTCAGTGCGATGGCCATCATTGCAATCCTGGTGCGCGGGACTTGCATTAGCGAACGCGCCGATGACGATCGCTGACCTGCGTGATCGTGTCGCCTCGGAAGCGTTCGCATTTGTTCCCGCCGACACTATGCGCCCGCTGATCGGTGCACCGGAGACACTATCCGATTGGCCGCACTTCGTTGCGAGCTGGGACGATCTGCACCTGGACACATACCTGCCCGACGGCCATCGCTACCGCCGACGTCGCCACGCGATATTGTCGGCGCGCGCGGGCGCGCACACTGCGACGCTGCAGCCGCATCAGCCGCATTTCCAAAGCATCGACTACAACCCACTCGTGGGCGGCATCGAGCGCTGGTTCGAGCCGATGGATCCGAAAATCGTCACAGGCCCGACGATGCATTCGGTTCTGGCATTCAGCTGCCACCTATTCGGCGCGTTGCGGCCCCAGACGCACTGGAAAATCGAGAGCCATCAGTTTCGCATCGAAGCCCGTTCTGACGCACCTGGGCGTCCAACGCCCGAGGGGGTGCATCGTGATGGCGTTGACTACGCGCTTGTGCTGCTGATCAATCGCACCAATATAAAAAGCGGCACGACTACCGTGCATGATTTGGGCGGCAACCTGCTGGGCGGCTTCACGCTAGCGGCACCGTTCGACACGGCAATCGTCGACGACGCATGGGTCAAGCATGGCGTTACAGCAGTCGAACCGATCGACGCGACCCAGGCTGCGTATCGTGACGTGCTTGTCGTCACATTCAAGCGCAACTAGGCGCGCCGTCAGGAGTTTTTGCGCATTACCTTCATGATGCCGCTTGCCACGGCGATCTCCGCGCCTTGGACACTTAGGGACGTTTGCACAAAGACAAGCTCTGCCGTGCGTCGCGCCACACGCGAGCGGGCTTCGATGAATTGACCCGGCCGCGAAGCGGCAATGAAATGCGTGTCCAGCTGAATCGTCACACATCTCTTGCGATCTACTGCTTCCCACGCCACCGCACTCGCAGCCTGATCAATCAGCGTCATTAGCATGCCGCCGTGCACCAGTCCCGCGCGGTTGCCATGTCTCGCGTCTGCGAGCAGACCATAGGCCCATGCGTCGGCTTCACGTCGCGCCCACAGCGGGCCCACGACCGAAAAGAAGCCATCGAGCGGGCGTTGCGTCCATCCGTGGTGAGCTGGATCGAAAGGCGATGCGTCAGCTTCCATGGGTGCTAAATCCCATATTCGTTGCGGCGCTCTGAGCGCCACGCCGCATTCCTTCCCCAAGCTCTGCCATCGTTGCACTGTCGATCTGCTGCGACAGGCCGATCGATACGATGCTGCGCGTCATGTGCATGCTCGCGTCGAGCACCGGTACCGCGACGACCGTGACGCCGGGAATGTAATTTCCTCGGTCCACGCTGTAGCCCTTGCGTCTGACCGCAGCCACTTCCTTAAGCCAGGTCGAAAAGTTTGGCGTTCGATGCCAGCGCAGCTCGCGAAAGCGGCGTTCGATTTCCTTGGGTGGTTGGTCGGTATACGCAGCGACGCAGCGTCCCGTTGCGCTGATCAGCGCCGGGAAGCGGCTGCCGATATCGACGTGCAGCCGTAACGGCAGCTGTGCCTTCGAAATCGCAACGACAATCATGTGATCGAGGCCACTGACCTCCACCCCAACCGACACCACACCATAGCGCTGCGACAGCCCGTCGAGCACCGGCTGCACCGCGCTTTGAAATCCCCGATTACGAATGACGTCGCGTGCCAACGGCAGCATGCCCACACCGAGGCTGTAGCGCTTGGTGACCGGGTCGACCTCGACCAGCCCCTCCTTGACCAGCACGCGCAGGATATGCAGACACGTGCTTGGAACGAGCCCGAGCGTTTGCGCGATCGCCTTGACGCCGGCCGCGCCCTCGCCATTGCCGAGCAATCGCAGGATCGCAATTGCGCGGCTTACCGCCGGCACCTGCCGGATGGTTGGCATGGCGCTGCGCGCCCTGCTTTTTTGAACTGGCGCTGCGACTTCTGACCGCATTCCGGACTCCGTTCGTTTTTGTGGTTGTCCTTATACAACCAACTATGCTCATTGACAATTAGCAGTATGGCGACCATAGTTGCCCTGCCGCTGCTTTTCGCCTCCCGCACGACTTTCATCCATGCCCAAGCTCACCGACTACACGACTTACGCAGATGCACAGCAGCATTTCTCTGCGGAAAAACTGTGGGAGCTGTTTGACGGCGATCGCGCGCACCTGAACATTGCGCACGAGTGCATCGATCGGCACGCCGGGGTGACCGAACGTGCCGCGATCGTCGTGGCGCACGCGGATGGGCGCGATGAGTCACTCAGCTATGCGGAGATTGCCAATGCGTCGTCTCAGTTCTCGCACTGCTTGATCAAGCGCGGCGTCCAGCCCGGCGATCGCGTCGCGGTAATGCTCGAACCCTCGAAGGCCTTCTACGTGTCCATCTTCGGCGCAATCAAGATGGGCGCAATCGCGGTTCCACTGTTTACGCTGTTTGGTCCGGACGGAGTGCGCCTGCGCGTCAAGGATTGCGCGCCGCGGCTGCTGATCACCAACATCGATAAGGCCACGCTTGCGGCTTCGATCGAAGGACCCGAGGTTCTGATCGCTGACGAAGACTTAATGGCGCAGCTCGCGAACTTCCCAAGCACGTACCGGCCGGCGACGCGCTCGGATGATTACGCAATTTATCAATACACATCGGGCACGACGCGCGAGTTGCCCGAAGCGGTACGTCACACGCACCGATCAATCGTGACGTTGATGGTCGC
>JACCYC010000039.1 GCA_013696665.1 Burkholderiaceae bacterium
CTTGGGCTCACGCTCGCCCAGACATTGATTCAGCAACACGAAGGCATGATCGAATCCGACAGCCGCCCTGGGCGCACCAACTTCCGCATCCTGATTCCGCTCGCATGAAGCCTGTTTGGATCGTCGACGATGACCGCTCGATCCGCTGGGTGCTGGAGAAGGCGCTCGCGCGTGAAAATATTCCGTGCCGCGCATTCGGATTGGCGCAGGAGGTACTCGCCGAGCTCGAGCACGATACGCCGCAGGTCCTCGTGTCCGATATTCGAATGCCAGGGCAAAGTGGCACGGAATTATTGCGAGCAGTGAAACGCAAGCACCCGGCGTTGCCCGTCATCATCATGACGGCGTTTTCTGACCTCGACAGTGCGGTCTCTGCGTTTCAGGGCGGAGCATTCGAGTATTTGCCGAAGCCCTTCGATGTCGACAAGGCCGTAGAGTTGATCCGCCGCGCTGTCGATGAAAGTGTGCGCGAATCACAAGCCGATGAATCGTTGGAGGACGCTCCAGAAATTCTCGGCCAGGCGCCCTCGATGCAGGAAGTGTTTCGTGCAATCGGCAGGCTCTCTCAATCGAACGTGACAGTGCTGTTGACTGGCGAATCGGGAAGCGGAAAGGAGGTGGTCGCGCGCGCTTTGCACAAGCACAGCCCGCGCGCGCTGATGCCGTTCATCGCGCTGAACATGGCGGCAATCCCACGCGATTTGTTGGAGAGCGAATTGTTCGGACATGAACGCGGCGCCTTCACCGGGGCACAGGCCATGCGTCGCGGGCGGTTCGAGCAAGCCGAGGGTGGCACGCTGTTTCTCGACGAGATCGGCGATATGCCGTCTGAACTGCAGACCAGGCTGCTGCGCGTGTTGTCGGACGGTACCTATTATCGGGTCGGCGGGCATCAGCCGATCAAGGCCAATGCGCGAGTTATTGCGGCCACTCATCAGAATCTTGAAGAGCGCGTGCGGCAGGGGTCGTTTCGCGAAGATCTCTATCACCGCCTCAACGTTATCAAGCTGCGGTTGCCGCCGCTGCGCGAGCGGCGCGAGGACATTGCGCTGCTCGCACGGCATTTTCTAGCGAAAAGCGCAGCCGAGTTGAGTGTGGATCCGAAGCGCTTGTCGGATCAAGCGCTGGCGTTCATCAGCGAATTACCGTTTCCAGGCAACGTTCGCCAGCTCGAAAATTTGTGTCATTGGCTAACCGTTCTCGCGCCAGCACAGGTGGTCAAGGTCGAGGATCTGCCGCTCGACGTGCGGCATGACCCTAATCTATCCCCGACGTCACTCGCAGCAACCCCCGCGGCGAATTCGGTTACTGCGCCGTTAAACAGTGTCCCGCCCACCGAGCAATCGGATATTGCGTGGCCGCACGTTGACTGGCTGACTCACTTGACCAGCGAAGTCGAGCGGCGGCTCAGGGCGGGCACTCCCGACGTGATGGATGCGCTGGTCAAGGACTTCGAATCGGCGGTGATCCGCGCTGCTTTGAAACATACTCGGGGACGGCGCATCGATGCAGCCCTGCGGCTCGGGGTGGGCCGCAACACCATCACCCGCAAGATCCAGGACCTCGGCCTGGAGGATTAGGCATTGAGCTCCTCGCGGAGCTCGCTGACTCGCAGTGCCGGCGGCACACGCTTGGCTGCCTTGCGTTCCCGTTCCTCTGTCCACCCGCTTTGCATTTCGTCGCAGGCATCCGCACTTCGTCGCAAGCGTTGACGCCTGCACGCCGCGACCGGGGATAATCGCGCCCGGTGATGGATGCTGGGCTGTAGCTGGTGTCCGCGGGGGAACCGATATGCAAGTATCCAATGAATAAACGGAGTGCCAAGCGGGTCAGCGCAGCGCTCGCGGTGATTGTGTTCGCGGGTGCCGGCGTCGCGATCGCGTTGAAGAAGCCGGGGGGTGAAGACGCCGCCAAGAAAGGTGAGCGACCTGCCCTTGAGTTTGCGGCGTCAGATGTGGTGTCGTTGCAGCCGCGGCGCGTATCGGCCGAGTTGGCGATCCCCGGGACGGTGCAGGCCGTGTCGCAGGCGACCGTGCGCGCGAAGCTGTCGGCCGAGATCAAGCGCGTTCTGGTGCGTGAAGGTGATCGTGTAACCGCGGGGCAGTCGATTGCCGAGTTCGACACCGCTCAGCTGCGCGCGCAGATGGCTGAGCGTAAAGCGTCGCTTGAATCAGCGCGCGCGCAGTTGGCCATGGCCGATCGCACACGTCAGGCCAACGCCCAGCTGGTCAAGCAGAATTTTATTTCGCAAAACGCGTTCGACACTGCCGATAGTGCGCACAAGGTTCAACTGGCCGCGCTGGCGACGGCTCAGGCGCAG
>JACCYC010000055.1 GCA_013696665.1 Burkholderiaceae bacterium
CCGAATTCATGCGGAACGTTTTGTCGCAGATGGCCGAAGGCGAACGGAGAGCTTCGGGCGTCAAGCAGGAGCTGGTCAAGGCGGAGCAACGACAATCAGCTCAGACGTTAGTCGCGCCCATCGACGGAGTGATTCAACAACTGACGGTACATACCGTAGGCGGTGTGGTGAGCCCTGCGCAAACGTTAATGGTGATCGTGCCGAAAGACGATCCATTAGAGGTCGAGGCGCGCGTGCAAAACCTAGATATCGGTTTTGTGCGAGCGGGCCAGCCGGTCGAGGTTAAGCTCGAAACGTTTCAGTTCACCAAATACGGCACGATTCCCGGCGTTGTCGAGAGCGTGTCGGGCGATGCAGTGCAAGAAGAGGGCCATGGGCTCACCTATCCGATACGAGTCAAGCTCGCGCGCACCCAGATGAACATCAACGGGCAGCAGATCAATCTTTCCCCCGGGATGGCCGCGACGGTAGAAATCAAGACCGGCAGGCGGCGCCTGATCGAATACGTCTTGTCGCCGATACTGCGATACAAACAGGAAAGCCTGCGCGAGCGTTAGAGATTTGCAAGCGGTCCGCTTTCAGCCACGTCGGATCGCGGTGGCGCACTTTACTGCCCGCCTCCGGACGCGCGTGCGACGTAACGTGAAAGGGCCAGCACCTGCTCATCTGACAATTGCGGATAAGGCGGCATAGCGCCCAAGCCGGCTTTGACAGCCTTAGCAACGCGCTGGACGTCCGGCTTTAATTCGTCGAGTGACGGACCGACCGCGCCAGTCGAGCCTGCGTCGGCGAGCGTGTGGCAAATCGCACAGGCCGGCGTTGCACCCTTGACGAACAATTGGCGGCCGGAATCCGCGCCGTCAGCCGCGTGGGCAGCGGCAAACACCGAGAGCGCCAACAACACTGCACTACATGCGATCGATTTAGTCACAGCCGCGGATCGCTCAGCCGCTCAGGCGACGTTGACCGTGATGGCATGCGCGCGCCAACCGCTGTTCAAGTAACCGCCGACATTGTCTTCGGTCGTTTCAACTTGCACCCGGCCCTGCGAATCTGTGACGCGCGACGCCATCACATAGGTACCCGGTTGCAGCTGAGCCTGCAGCACAAACGGACGCCATGCGTAGCGACCCATATTGGCGCCGATAAAACTCGCTTCGCGCCACGTCTTGCCACCATCGAGTGATATGTCCACTCGCCGCGGCGCCTGCATACCGCCCATCGCAACGCCGTGGATTTGAACCCAGCCGCGCCGCACCGAACCTGCTTCGGGCGCCGGCGAATTGATCCACGATTTAGGTTCCATCTCCCATACGGCCGGTAACGCAGGCGACTCCTTGGTTCCGAGCGGCGCGATTCGATAACGCGTGGCCTGAATCGCCGCGTCGGTTTGATCGACAGTGAACGCAAGCCGCTTGATGTACTTGATGTGATTGACACCGCTGTAGCCGGGAACGATCAGCCGCAGCGGACCGCCGTGGGCGTGCGGCACAGGCTCGCCATTCATTTCCCATGCCAGCAGCGCGTCTTGCAGTGCGCTGATCGGAACGGAGCGCTCGACGATCACCGTCTTCGGGTCGATGCCGGCAGGCAGAGTTTCACCGCCGGTGGAAGTAATGAATCGCATACCAGCGCTGGGCCCGCCAAGCGACTCAGCCACAGCGCGCACTGGGACGCCGCTCCAAATCACGTTACCTGCTGCGCCGACCTGCCATTTGGTTCCGGCGGGCTTGCTTGGAAAGTAGCCACGACCATTGCCCGAGCACTGCAGAACCATGGCAACCGTTTCCAGTCCGAGCGTTTTCAGCTCCGCCACTGTCAACGTGCGCGGTTGACGCACACCCTCTACAGCAACCTGCCAAGCCTCGCGATTGGCGACGATTGAAACATCGGGCGCTGCGAGGTTGTTGCGGACAAACAGGCGGTCTGCCGGCGTAATGCCACTCGAGCCCAGCGCCGTCCGCTTGGTTTCGATTGTTGTCGGCGTGTGCACGATCAGGCTGTCAGCATCCTTCCACGCCACATACGCCGGAAGCGGCTTTGCTTGCGCAGGCGGCCCGGGCGCAGCAGCCTGCGCCGCAACGCGAGGCGCACCCGTCAACCCGACAATCGCAAGCGCGCCGGGTCCGGTGGCAATCAAGCGACGACGTGAAAAATTCGGGCTACGTTCCATCACTACTCCTGAAGAATTTGCAAAGCCTGAAGGAGAGGGAAATATACCGGCCAAAGAGCTTCACTCTGTGCGTGATGAATCCCGCGAAAAGGCGGTCAAGTTTCGCAACTACTTGGGCTGCGCTTCGACCTTGCGCTGCAATTCATCCAGCCGAGTCTGCGCCTTGCTTTGGCGAGCGCGGTATTCGAGCGGTTTTTCAGCGCCGCCGGGACGCCCGAGGGATGCCAGCGACGCTTCCCACGTTGTCTGATAGTCCTTCAGCGCCGCCTTCGACGAAGGCGCCGTGGCCGACTTGGCCGCGCCGCTGTACAAGTTGCGACCTTTGACCAGCGTTTCCTGCGCGCAGCTTCGATAATCGACCTCTTCAGGAGGCGAGCCGGTTACCGTGGTCTGACCCTCGTTCGCAAACGAGAACTTTTCCCACTTGCCGACGTAGTCTCGATATTTGTCGCTACAGGTGATGTAGCCTAGCCGGGTTCCGACCATGTAACGTGAAATGGCTTCGGGTGGCGCGTCGTCGGCGGGGCGTATCTGCGCGCTCGCAGATGCAGCAGCTACGACGCCCAGCAACGTTGCGGAAATCAAGGCGATCAGTTTTGGTTTCATTGTTTCGCTCCTTAAAGCGCTGGCAAAGGGATTAGCGCCGCGTGCACGGTGTTACTACAACGTTCGACGTTGCAAGTGGCTTACGAAGATTTCATCAAACTCCGCCGTGCGTCGGCAATCGCGGTCGCTAAATAGGCTTCATAGAATCCTGATCGATCAAGCCCTACCAGCGGCGCGCCAACAACGCGCAGCGACTGATCAAAAAGGGCAACGACCGGAACCATCCGCACACCATAGCGACTGGCAAAGACTGCTTCGCTGATCTTCGCGCCGGTCAGGTCGACGATCATCCGTTGCGAGCCAATGTCCGCTTCGCGCAGGATCAGCTCGGGGCGGGTGCTGCGCGCCTGTTCCGCAACACGCGGCAATAAATAATTGCGCCGCACTTCACGGCAAAATGGGCAACCGGGCGTGCTGAACAGCACGAGTAATGGCGTCTTGTTCTGCGCAATTGACGCCGACAGCAAACGCAAGTCGTCCAGTTCCTGCAGATGCCCATCCGCAGCTGTCTCTGCAAACACTGATACCGGCGCCGCGACTGCGAGCGCCAGCAACGCTCGCCGGCGCGTCACGTGCGCCATGACTTTCCGAAACCGGGGTTGGCCTGCTCGCCTTTTATCAACGGGAGATTCAAACGCGGCGGTGGGATGGATCTTTGATCCTTTAAGTAAGTCGCCACCACGTCCCAGATGGGTTCGCCCTTCGCTCCCTCAGCCACTGGAGCCCAGCTCGCGACCGTGTATGACTTGTCGGCTTCGAGCAAGCGTCCACCAACGCTCAGATCGCCGATACGTTTGCCAATCGAGGCGTTCGGATCAATCGCGTAGCTCAGAC
>JACCYC010000056.1 GCA_013696665.1 Burkholderiaceae bacterium
AGCCGCTCGGGGCGAAATCTTCGGTCAGCTCCGTGGGTTAATGGGCGCTGATGCTGCGAAAACGGTCGAAGACATTTTGACCAGCGTCAACAAACCCGAGCAGGGAATCGCCGCGACGCTGATCGGGATTGTCTTGCTGTTGATTGGCGCGACCACGGTGTTTGGCGAGCTGCAGGACGCCCTTGATCGCATCTGGCGCGCTCCCGCGCGTGACAAGACGGGCGGCCTCTGGGGTCTCTTGCGCGCACGGTTGCTTTCGTTCGGCATGATTCTCGGCATCGCGTTTCTGCTGATGATTTCACTGGTGCTCGGTGCAGCGACTGCCGCGCTCGGGAAGTGGTGGAGCGGCGCGTTCGGCGGCTGGGAAGTGTTGTTGCACGTGGTCAATAACCTGGTTGGATTCGCTTTCACGACCGTGGGCTTCGCCTTGATCTACAAGATGATGCCGCGGGTCAGGGTGCGCTGGCACGACGTCTGGATTGGCGCAGCCGTCACTGCGCTGTTGTTCACCATTGGTCGCTTTCTGATTGGGCTTTATATCGGCAAAAGCGGAGTCGCCTCGGGCTTCGGCGCGGCCGGCTCCCTGGTCGTCATCTTTATCTGGGTCTACTACTCGGCGCAGATATTCTTGCTGGGCGCAGAGTTCACGTGGGTTTACGCACGAACATTTGGCTCGATGCGAGATCTGCCAACGCCCGATGGGGCGGCTACGCCGACCGCGCCCGCAGTTCCATTGCGCAGTCAGGACCCTCCGCGCAGTGTGCGGTACCGCTGATGCCGCGTTCCGCGCCGCAAGGTCTGTTATCAGGTGGAAGGGCATAGGCGCCGGCGTTGCATTTCTGGTGGTACTGAATCAGGTTGCAGCCAAATTGTTTCGACCGCGGTAGCAATCAGCAGCGCCTAGGTTTCGTACTCGATCTGATGCTCCGATGACAGTGACGGCAGCAACGCCGTAATCGCCGCTGGATCGACCGGCTTGACCATGTGGCAGTTGAATCCGGCGTCGTGCGCCTTGCGCCTGTCTTCGTTCTGCCCCCACCCTGTAACCGCTACCAGGACGACACGACTGGCCCAGGGTTGCTCGCGAATCTTGCGCGCGGCGTCGTATCCATTCATCCGGGGCATACCGATATCAAGCAGAACGACGTCCGGTTGTACGCTGGCCGCAACTTCGACCGCTTCCTTTCCGTCAAACGCGATGTGAGTCTCGTTTCCAAAGAGCTTCAGAAAAGTGGCCAGTGAATTGGCGGAATCCCGGTTATCGTCGACAACCAAAATGCGCCGCGACGTAAGAGCATCGTCTTTGCCTGCCTTGGTTTGCGGTGCGGCTTCGATCGCTGGCTGATGGATGGGCAGGCGAACCAAAAACTCACACCCTCGCCCACGCCCCGCGCTTGACGCCGACACCGTGCCATCATGCATTTCAACGAGGTTCTTGACCAGCGTCAGGCCGATACCCAGACCGCTTTGCGAACGGTCGAGCGGGCCTTCAAGCTGAGTGAACATCTCGAAGACCAACGGCAGCTGCTCAGCAGCGATGCCGATGCCCGTGTCCCTTATCTTGACGACGACCTCAGACCCCTCGCGATCGACCGTGAGATAAATCGACCCGTCACGGTCGGTGTACTTGCACGCGTTGTTCAGCAGATTGCCGATCGCCTGCGCGAGCCGCATCGAATCGCCGTACACATAGATCGGCTCGGGGCACCGCATGACCGTAAGCCTTTGCTCCATTGCCACGATGTTCGGCGAAGCCAGTTCAACGGCATCACTGATGACCGCAGACAGCGCGACGGCTTCCTTGCGTAACTCAATATTTCCGTGACTCAGGCGGCTTACATCGAGCAGGTCATCGACCAAACGCACCATATGGCCGATCTGTCGTTCCATGATTTCGCAGGCGGAGTGAAGCACCTGTGGATCACCATCGGTGACGCGAATGATTTTCGCCGCGTGGCGAATTGGCGCGAGCGGGTTGCGCAGTTCATGCGCAAGGATTGCAAGAAACTCGTCCTTGCGGCGGCTCGAATCGTTCAACGCCCGTTCAGCTTGTTTTCGCTGGGTAATATTTTCATGGGACACCACGAGCCGCGGGCGGCCGGATACATTGAAGCGAGTGACGCGTAACAGGAACCATCGGTTCTCCGTCGGCGAGTGGCACGGATACTCGAGTTCGTATTCGTCCTTTCGCCCGTGCAGCACATCTCTAAGCCCGGCGGCCGCGTTCACCGAATCGGCGCACTCGCTCGGCGCTGGCTGACAAGCGTCAAGGTAGTTGGACCCCACCCCGTGCGCGCCGGCATCGAAACCATTCTGGTCTGCGAACCGGTGCCAAGCGGCGTTGACGCCCAAGATCACGCCGTCTTCGTCAAGCACTGCAATGTGACTCGACAAAGAGTCGAGAACCGACCCGAGCAAATGCCGCGCTTCGGCGAGCGCCTGATCGGAGTGCTGCTGACCCTTGCCTGGTAAATACACTCCGCTTATCCGCTCACGCAGCCTTATTGGCGCTAGTTTGCAGCAAAAATGGCCCCCGATGCGGATCCATACAAATACCGGTACGACCAGCGCATCCGGGACGAGGGCTCAACGCGAACTTCAATAAACGGCTCGACCGACAGCACGCTGCGGATCGACCACACAGCGAGCTTGATCAACGGCCGGTCGCCGAGCATGCGCAAACCGGCGCGCGACGTGCGATGGTGTATCCGAATGTCGTAATCGTTCGCACCGCTGCCAAAGCCGGACAGCGGAAAGGCGACGACTTCGTTCGCAACAAGTTGTTTCTGATACGAGACCTGCTTGCCGTCGGCTTCCACAAACTCGGGGTCCAGACCCTCACCGGACACCTGGAATGGAAACGTGATGATGAGGTTCGCACCGACCGGCTCGTGGTCCAGCGTCAAGAAATTGTGGTTGTATTGCGCGGTCTGAAGCACAACGCGCCCGGTGTTCTCCAAACTGTGCTCGATGATGAGTTCAGGCCTGTCCGCAGCAAGGCTCAACGTTTTTCGATAAGCGTAGCCATACCCGCGGGCGTTCACATTCAGTTGATGTGTGAAGGTGATTGAACTCTGGCTCGATTCAATCGCCCATGAACCGGCGTCCGCAATCTCGTAATGGTTGTAGCAGCTGTACGGTGCATCGTCTGACTTGAGCAAGGCGCCCACACCAATCTTTACAAAAGTCTCTCCTGCCTTTGCCTCTTTGTATCCCTGTGGCAGTACGAACTCCTCTGCCGGTCCGGTGATCGCACTGTGCGCTCCGGCGACGATCGCCGGGCCATCGAAAATGAAGTCCGCAACCGAAGGGTCGCGGCGAGTGAACCATGGGCCGTAGTACTCGTGACCTTCGCAATGCAGACTCGATATCACGCCCGACCCGTCGAATCGCGTGCCTCGGTAGAAACCTAGCCTGGCATCCGGCAGGTAGACGTTTGCTCTGACATGGCCGTTCGTAATCCGCACCTGGGGGTAGCTCGCGGAGTGCGCGTTACTGACCCCCTCGTTGATGTCCGGCACCGGCTCAGCCATCCTGGGGTCGGGCTCTGATCAGACATCGCTGATATCTTTCATCGACTCGTTTTGCGAACCATTCGGTGGTCAGCGTGCGCGTGATCTTCGGGCTCTTCAATGTAATGGTGGGTATGACGGCGCGCGGCGCCGGTCGTCCCTGCATCTGCTCGGCGCGCGCAAACACGCGCTCGTAAAGGCGGGTGCGTTCGAAAGCGGGTTCGGTGCCGCGCTCCAGATCGCGATGCATCGCAGCGGCGCTGATATCGAAGCGCTTTGACAGCGTCAGCGCCGCGAGCTCGGTGTTGCCCGACGGCGACTCCGACGTAGCGCCCGGGGGCAACAGATCGCCATCGAGCACGAGCGGAATACCGGAAGCGATCGTCAGAGCATTTTGAAACGCTGCATTGCGGCTCGCATATCGACCCGCATTGAAATCGGCAAACCGGTAGATCGGCGACGAATAGAGCGCTTCGTAGCCGAGCAGATGCGCGATGCCGAAGTACATGCCGCCGCGGCGAGTGAATACTTCATGCCGAATTGATCCCTTGACGGGATATGGATAACGATGAGCACCGGCGTGCCCTTCTGCAAAGCTGACCGCTACCTGCATCGGACCCCCGGTACGCACGGGATTTCGACTGGCCAGGAATCTCTTTCCAAGCGGCACCATGTCAATGAAGTCTTCAAAAATTTCACTCAGCTCGCGCTCGGTCTTGACCGCATCGATACGATCTCCAAAGGTTCGACCATCGGGTGACGTCACGCCTAACGCCGTTCGCACCGCAAACTTTGGCACACCCGCTCGATCGGCTTGCCTGTCGATTTCCTTCCAAGCGATTGCAGCCAGACCAGGAACCGGCGGGTCCGCGCGAAATGTCGACTCCTGCTCAGTCACCGCTAGTACAGCGCACACGTTCTCGGGCGTCGGTGCAATGTCCTGCACGACAAACGCCGAATACACTTCAGCGGCCCAGCCACCGCGGTCGGCAACGCTCGACGGTATCAGGCGCGTGATCAAGGCGCGCGCCTCATCAGCCCTGATCGGGGGACGCCCAGCATCTCCATCCGACGTTGCGCAGCCGGCCAACACCGCGGAGAACACCAGAGGCGGCAACGCTTTCGTTAGCAATCGAGGCATGCGGATCATCCAAGTCGCGCTGATGGAAACAACGTTAGCATTCGATAAACCACTCGCGGAGCGCAAATGAATCTGACCGACATTCTCAAGCAGTATGCAGACCGGCCTACGGATACCGAAACGGATTTTGACGAAGTGGCGAGGCAGGTTTCGCCGGATGTTTTGGGCAGCGGCATCGCCGAAGCGTTCCGATCGGATAAGACGCCGTCGTTCGGGAACATGATCGGAAGCTTGCTTGGCGGATCGAACTCGCAGCAGCGTGCGGGTTTGTTGAACCAGTTGATCGGTGCGATCGGGCCCGCTGTTCTTTCGACCATTGCCGGCG
>JACCYC010000062.1 GCA_013696665.1 Burkholderiaceae bacterium
GCGTCGCAATGCCGCTGCACGCGCGATCATGCAGGAGGAGCCTGACTTGATCGAAGCGGGGGACCCCTATCGCTTCGCTTGGGCAGCGCTCGATGCAGGGCAGCAGCTGGGTATTCCGGTCGCGGCGTTCTATCACTCCAACCTCGACGCGCTGATCGATCACAAGATCACACGCGCGGTACGCCCCGCGGTGCGGCGGTATCTGCATCATCTTTATAGTCAGTACGACACCGTGTTCGCTGCGAGCCACTGGTCGATCGATACGCTACGGAACATAGGGTTGTCTAATGTTGTGCTGCAACCACTTGGAGTCGACTGTGAACTTTTTCATCCGCGACGGCGCGATGAGAAATGGCGCGCGGAGGTGGGCTTTAAGGACTCGGACGTCGTCCTACTGTATGCCGGCCGCTTTGCACCCGAGAAAAATCTTGATCAGCTCGCGGCGGCTGTCGCTCAGCTTGGCGCCCCATACGTCTTGGCCGCAATCGGTGACGGACCCCGGCCACCCAGTGGTGCACGTGTGCGCATTCTTCCGTATCAAGCACAATCGCTGCAACTGGCCCGCGCGCTAGCAAGCGCCGATGTGTTCGTCCACGCTGGGGATCAGGAGACGTTCGGCCTGGCGCCGCTGGAAGCGCTCGCGTGCGGCACGCCGGCCATTGTGAGAGCGCGGGGCGGGCTTCGGGATCTTATCGATGGTCACGCGGCCGTTGGGGTTGAGCCGGATGGTTGCAACGCGTTTGCAGAAACGATCCGCGAGGTTGCACCACATGCATCGACGCTACGCGATGCAGCTCGCCGCCGTGCATGCGAGTTCGACGCCGATCGCGCGTTTTCGCAACTGCTGCATCGTTACACCGCGATGCGATGCGCGCCGCGTTTCGGTGCCGCTGGGACGAACGAGCAACGCTATGCAGCCTGATCCATCGGTCAATTCGTCAGGTGCCAAGCAGCCAGAGCGCTGGCTTTGCGTGTCCCTGCACGACGTGGCGCCCGCCACCTGGAAGCACTGTCAGAACGTGATGGACGCAGTGTGCGAGGTCGCGGAAATTCCGATGACCTTGTTGGTGGTTCCCGCTTATCACGGGCAATGTTCGGCGCAACCCCAATTCGAAGACGCAATGGGCAAGCAGCTCGCGGCCGGGCATGAGCTGGCGTTGCACGGTTACTTTCATCTGGATCAGGGCGCACCCAGTGGCATCATCGATTGGTTCCGGCGCCGGATTTACACAGCGGGGGAAGGTGAGTTTTGCGCGCTCTCCGAGCAGGAGGCGGGCGAGCGCCTAACGCTGGGGCAGCGCTGGTTTGAGGCCAATGGCTGGCCGCTATCCGGATTCGTAGCGCCCGCGTGGCTTCTTGGATCGGGCGCTCGCAGGGCTTTGAAGGCGCGCAGCGATCTGCAATATACGAGCACGTTGACTCAATTGATTGTTCTGCCCGAGGCCCATGCGATTCACGCCCCTTGCCTTACGTACAGTGTGCGTCAGGCGTGGCGTCGTCCAGCTTCAGTTGCATGGAACACTTTGTTATCACGCGTGACGCGCCAAACGCCGGTGTTACGTATCGGCCTGCACCCACGCGACGCTGAATCTAAATCGGTACGGTTGTCTTGGCAGCGATTACTAGCACGTGCGCTGACCGATCGAAGTGCTGTAACCAAAGCTCAATTTATCCGTGACTGGCGGTCGCAGCGCACGGATGCGCGACTGCCGCAGCGACGCTCGCCACGGGCAGCGCTGCAGTGTTGACGGCATTCGAAGACCTATGTCGTCAAGACTCGGCAAATGAACGTTGATCAGTTCCTACACAAATTCGGGGTGAACATGAAGAAGTCAGGCGTTTTCTTATTTGCTTCCGCTCTACTGGTCGCGGCGGTTCCGGCTACCGCCGATATCGTTGAAGGTCGCACGACCAACGACCGTCCATTTGTTACCGGCGGCATTGGACTCGGGGAAGTCGACCGGCTGAAACAGATCGCTGACAAGTATTCGCTGCAACTGATCGTGTCTTCACGCTCCGGCGCGTATCTGGCCGATATGCAGGTGGCGATCGCGGCTGCCAACGGCCAGAAAATTCTCGACACGCAACTTAAGGCGCCGTGGTTGCTCGTGGATCTGACACCCGGCGCGTACACCGTGTCGGTTGCTCACCCCGGCGCTCCGACCCAACAACGGAAGGTTCTGATTGCGGCCGGCAAGCGGGAGCGAATTGTTATTCAGCTCGATGTTCCTGCGGACACCGCAAAAAATCCGGCCCCAGCCAAATAGTTGCGTGCGCGGCACGGCGCTTGCTGATGACATTGGCCAACCATTTCTCCACGACATGGTTGTCTGGCCCGCGTCCCTCCCTCCCCTTCCCCGAGACGCTGGGTCTTTCTCAAAACCCCGCCCTGGTGCGGGGTTTTTTTTGGAGAGGCATAAATTGAGGGCATTGAAATTGCAATAATGCGCATCGGAGGACTTAATGGCTACCATCATCGCGGCACGGGTTCAAACACAGCAGCGCGCGCAGGACTTAATGGGCGAGTTGCAGCGTCACGGTATCGCCGCGGTTGATATGCAGGCGTTCTACGTCAATCCGCCGGGTCAGCATGACCTACTTCCGATCGGTGGTGACGTGGTTGCGGACACAGGCACGCAGCAGTCAAACACAGGACAGGCTTCCGGGGTTGCAGTCGGTGCCGCGGCCGGACTCGCGGTTGGGGCTGTCGCAGCGGCAGCGATTCCACCGTTGGCTCCGATCGTCGCGATGGCGTTGGCTGGAGTCGGCGCACACGTCGGCGGCATGGCGGGCGCGCTGACATCTACTCGGACTGCGGATGAAGAGAAGCGTGAAACTGAAACCTCGACTCCCGATGCAGACGCGGTGGCTATGCGGCGTGGAGGGATGATGCTGGCTGTTCGAGTCGACCCTGCCAACGAGCAATCTGTGATCGACGTTTTAAACGCGGCAGCTGTCGAAGACCTTGAGCGCGCACAAGGTGAGTGGCGCGAGGGACAGTGGATCGATTTCGACCCGCTAATGCCGCCGAGCAAAATTGGCGTTGAGACCGTACACGAAAATCAGCGCGCCTAAAAAATGATTACGACCGCAGCGCCCACTGTGGCACCAATCGCGGCGCCTGCAGCGACATCACTCGGATAGTGCAGACCCAACGCAATTCTGGACAGTGCAATCAGTAGGACGAGCGGCACCAACGCTGCGCCGATTAAAGGATAGTGCCAGCCGAACACGACCGAGAATGCCAACGCGTGCAACGTGTGTCCCGAAGGAAAGCTGAACTTGTCGAGCGCGCGTACGCATGCCCTGATATCGGGGCACGCAACAAAGGGCCGGGGCCGCCCGATCCAGTGCTTCAGCCAGTAGTAAAGCGGTAGGCTCAACACCCCTGCCAGCACCATTTGCGCGGCCACGTCCCGGCCCTGGGTGCCGCCAATCAAGGCAAGCCCGGCGATCAGCACGTACCAAAAAAGGCCATCACCTAGCTTGCTTACGATGACCAGTGCTTTGACTGGGCTCTGATACCGCGCCACACGATGGAGCCACTGCGCCCACACGAGATCGCGCGCAACCCAGACATCCCGCCGCGTGTTACGCAGGGCACGATTCAATAAGAGGTGCTTCGATTGCATGCGCGGCGTCCGAAAGACAAATTTCAAAGCGATTGATCACGGCTTCCCAACTCGCCGCCAGGGCCACACGCCGCGCGCCTCGGCGGATCATGTCCAGATAACGGAACTGATGAGCCGCTGCACACGCACCCGCGACGAAACCCTGCGGATCGTCGGGGGCAATCAGGATGCCACTGGTGCAGTCGTCGATATGCACGGCAGCGGCCCCCGACCTAAACGCGACGACCAGTAGGCCGGAAGCGAGCGCTTCAAGCGTGACGTTGCCGAAAGTCTCAGTCAAACTTGGAAACAGAAAGACATCGGCGGATGCAAAGTGTCTTGCAAGGGCCGCGCCGCGCTGCGAACCAGCGAATATTGCATCGGGATGATCACTTTCAAGTTTCCTGCGCAG
>JACCYC010000070.1 GCA_013696665.1 Burkholderiaceae bacterium
CAACCGACTTGCCCTTGAGATCGCCGATCGAGTTGATGTTGGAATCGGCACTGGCGACGACCTGGAAGTACTGCGGATAGAGCGTCGCCACGTTGCAGACATTGGTCGCCTTCGCATCAAACGGCGCGCGGCCGGCCACCCCGTCGACCGTCGAGATCGAATTGGCAAAGGCAATATCGGCCTTGCCTAACTGCACCGCCTTGACGTTGGCGATTCCGGCGCCGGGCAGGACCTGGACTTTCATGCCGGCCTTATCGCCGATGTTGGCGATCGCCCCGGCGAGCGGATACCAGGAGCCGCCCTGCGGCCCGCTCATCAGCTTGAGCTGCTGCGCGTGCGCAGGTGCGGCGGCGAAAAACAGCGCTGCCACTACGATCGATCTCGATTTCCGATTGGTTGCCATGTTCCTGCTCCCTGGTTTCTGGTTATGGGCGATACCGTTACGCGGTAGACCGCCATGGTGCTATGAAATCCGCGGCAGGACAATGCGTCCCGCGCAATCGGCTGTAGGAACTTCCCCCTACGCAATTCCGACGCCGCACTCGGCGATCTGCAATGGTGCGTCGCACCGGGGCTCTCAAAACGGCTTACAGCAAGACCCTGTTAGGACGCGTAAGAACGAAGGCGATCACAGGCCGACCAGCAGGACGAAGCTCAGCGCGAATACCGCCAGGCGGTGCATCACATTGTTGTACGTTCGAGATTCACCCGGAGCCCGATGCCTATCGTGCTGTTCAAATGCCGGGCTAGCGCTGCCTGCCGTGCAGGATGTTCAGGAGATTGCAATGAAGAACGCAAGGAGAAGAAATCGAAGTGAGCGCACGAGCAGCGCTCTTTCGCCTCACCCCGCCCGCAGATAGCGCGGCTCGGCAAAGATCGACGACAGTTCGACGCGCTTAATTTCCGGATGATCTGGCACTGCGTACAGCACGGGCGCGATCAGTTCTTCGAATAGTCCGCGCAGGCTGCGCGCGCCCGACTTGTACTCGACCGCCAGATCGGCAATCTCCTCGAACGCGCGCGGCGCGACGACGAGGTCGACACCCTGAACCTTGAGGATGGCCTGGAACTGGCGGTAAATGCAGTTGCGCGGCTCGGTCATGATCCGGACCAGCATGTCGCGCGACAAGTCGCGCAGTCGCGCAACGGTGGTGAGCCGCCCGCTGAACTCCGGTATCAGACCGAATTCGACGAGGTCGGTCGGCTTCACTCGCTCATTCAGCCGCTCGACCATCCTGCGGTTGTGTTCTTCGGACGTAGAGACGAACCCGAAGCCCTGGTTGTTCGACATGATGGCGTTGAGCCCGACGAACGCACCGCCGCAGATGAACAGAACGTGCGTCGTGTCGAGGTACTCGCCGCTCGCAAGGCGCACCGGCGCGCCTTCCATGATCTTGAGCAACGCATGCTGCACGCTTTCGCCGGACGGGCCGCGATCCGACGCGGCCGAGGCCGATTTCAATTTGTCGATCTCGTCGATGAACACGATGCCATGCTGGGTTCGCGTCACCTCGCCTTCGGCCTTGTCATGCAGGCGCTCGAGGATGGCCTGGATCTCATCATTGACGTAGCGCGACTGCGCGAGTGACGTGGCGTCTGCGGTGACGAACGGAACTTTCAGCAAGCGTGCGAGCGATTCGCACAGCAGCGTCTTGCCGGTGCCCGTCGGGCCGACCAGCAGCACGTTGCTCTTGGTGATCTCAAGTCCGGCCTCGCGCGACAACGCGAGCTTCTGGTAGTGCGCGTAGACGGCAACAGCCAATGTCTTCTTGGCTTCGTCCTGGCCGATGACGTACTGGTCCAGGTGACGCACGATCTCGCTCGGCGTGACGCGAGGATCCAGGGCATTCGTTTGAGGCGCGCTCAAAATGAATCTCTCTTCGCTGGCGTGCTGCGTCCGAGCGCAATGATTCGCTGCGCCTGCACCAGATGGGGCTTATCGAGCATCTTGCCGTCGATCTGCACGGCGCCGGCGTGACCGGCTTGCGCGAAGGCATCTACCACCGCATGAGCATGGCGCAGCTCTTCAGCGTCCGGTGAATATCCGACATTGATCACCGCGACTTGATCCGGATGAATTGCGATCTTGCCGCTGAAGCCGGCACGGCGCGAGGCCCGCACCTCTCGCTCGAGACGCGATTGATCGCGAAAATCGGTGGTCAGTGTGTCGATCGCCTGCACGCCCGCCGAGTGCGCCGCAAGCAGGCAGATCGACCGTGCAAGCTGATACGTGAATTCGTACTCGCCGTTTTCAGTTCGATTAGTACTCGCGCCAATTGCGGCGGAGAGGTCTTCCGCACCCCAGGTCAGCCCAGTGAGTCTTGATGAAGCGCCGCGATAGGTATGCGCCGCAAACATTGCATGCGGTGTTTCGGTTGCTACCGCGATTATTCTGATTGACCCCGCTCTTGCACCTTCACGTGCCTCGAGCGCTGTCAAGTAATGATCGAGCAAAACTATTTGCTGCGCGGACTCGATCTTCGGCAGCACGATTCCATCGGGGCCTCCCGCCACGACTCCGACCAGATCGGGCAACGCAAGCGGGCCATCAAGGCAATTGATGCGCACCCATAGCTGTTGATCTGTGCGATCGGGCCGCGCGCTCAGATATTCCCGCACCATCGCGCGAGCGACTTCGATGCGGTCGGCTGCGACGGAGTCTTCCAGGTCGAGGATCAGTGCACTCGCAGCCGTCGACTGCCCTTTGGCAAGTTTCTTTTCGCTATCACCGGGTACGAACAACATCGACTTCAGCTGCACATCGTGACCGGCGCTCTCGTTTGTTTGCATGATGCGTCCGCGTAATTAAGCAGTGCTCTGGCTTACCAACCGCTGGCAAACGCCTCGGCTTCGGGCGGGGGATTGATCCATAATCATCTCGCGCAGCACGCGGGAGCGTCAATTGAGCTATGCGGATTTAAAGCAAAAGTCTTTTCCATGGCACCGGCTGTTTCCGCTGCTCGATAAATTGCCGCTCTGGGCGAGCTACTTTTTCATCATCCTGTGCTCGTTTGGTATCGGCTATAGCCTCGGCAGCGCAAACGCGAGCCTTACGAATCTGCGAGCCGACCATCGCACGCTGGCGGCGTTGACCATCGCCGCATTGCTATTCATTTTCTTTCTTGACCGCACGCTGCGCAACGAAGAGCGGCGCCGTGCGGAACGCGCGGAACGGCTCAGAGTCAGCAAGGAAGCGGTTGCGATCGAGCTGCTCGACCCCGTCGAACCGAAGGTGCTAGACGAATTGGATCGGATCGCGAGCTACAAGGGAGTCGATCGCGCAACTCTGATCCCCGCGATCCTGCAGCAGTACGTCGCGCGAAAATCGTTTGAGGCGGCTCTGCGCGAAGGCGCCGCGCACGGCAAAGTTGCGCCGGAACATCCACCCGGTTGGGACAAGACCCTGCCCGCGTGGCTGGAAACGCTGCCAGGATCGTTGGACGTAAAGTCGCGCTAGCACGCGCGACGCGGTCAGGCCCTAAGCCAGCTCGGCCCCAGCATCGGCAAGCAGTTGCCGCAGCACCGTTCGATGGCAGCGATATTCATCGACGCAATAGCAGCCGACTGAAAGGTCTGCGCTTCTCGAGAGAGCGGCGAGCATGTTGATGTCGTGCGTGGCGTGCGGCTGCGACATCTCGGCTTTGTATTTCCTCTTGTAGGCGCGCAATTCGGTTTCCGTCACTGCTGCATGACCACGCTTCATCAATTCGAGCGAGGGCGCCAGGTTGGGAAACCACACGTCGTACCAGTTATCCACCGCGTAGCGTGACTTCAACACGCCGCGTGGCGGCCTTCGCACCGTACCGAGCCTCAAGCCTTCGCCTGGCTCGCGCCGCGACCCTAAGCGGACAACTCGGATGGCCATGTGGCGTAAGGGGCGCTTAATCGAAAGCGATGCAGTGTCCCGTCACCTGCCGCCAGACCGGCGTGGATCTTCTTCGATCGCAGAGCTGACTACCGTCCCGCCTGAATCGAACATCACGACAAGCAGGCGCGTTTCGTTGCCGTCGAGAAAGCGCCATTCCCAAGCGGTCTCGCGTTTCAATGCGTACTTTTCAGTACGGCCTGGCGGGCCCAACAGGTCGACCACATCTGTCTCCTTTTGTCCGCGCGCAACGCGATTGAAATTTTCGCGCGTCAGGAGATTTTCTCTGCCCTGATATCGACCGCCGGCGTCGATACGAATCAAAAGCGTGTGCGGCCCCTCGGGCCCAAGCGGATAGACCAAGCCCTTGCCGCCCGCGGTTTCACGCACTGCAGACGGAGGACCAAAGAGGCGGCGCACTTCCTGCTCGGTCGATAGCCCTTCTTTCAATTGTCCGAGCCGCACATCCTCGTACGCGCGTCCGCTGGGGTCGCAGGCCAGCAATGAAATCAGCGATGCGATCATCAATACTCCTTGCCAACCATGAGTTATCCGCACTCTCAGCTCCCAAATGACTTAACCCCGGCACGCAGCGCAAGGGCGGTGCCGATTCGCAGACACACGCAAGCGCCGCGCCTACGGCCGCTCAAGTTCAGGGTCGTGCCGCCGTTGAAGCTCGCCCGGTCGGGCGTTTAGTCTTGTGCATCAGAAGCCGATAACGGACGAACTTGGACGAGCCGACGATTGATTACCGAACCCCGCGGGGTGCACTGGCCGCGGGTGCGCGTGATGCCGTCGGAGCTCCGGTCGCCGTGCTGGCTGCGGGGTATGTCGGCTACGGCGCACTGGCTTCGGGTTTCGACTTTCCGCTGCATGTGATCGTTGTGTCGTCGCTGCTGATCTGGGCGCTACCCGGCCAATTGATCATGCTCGAGATGCATGCGGTCAGTGCGCAACTTGTGCTGATCGTCCTGGCAGTGAGCCTGTCGGCCTCGCGGTTCCTGCCGATGACAACGGTGCTGGCGGCGATGATGCGGCACCCTCGCTACAACAGTTGGCCGATGTATGCATCGGCGCAGCTTCTCGCGATGACGTGCTGGGTCGCCGCCGTCAATCGCTGTCCGCACCTACCGGCTGAACAACGGTTGCCGTACTTTGTAGGGTTCGCTTTGGTTTGCTGGCTCGCATCGGCTGCAGCAAGCGCGGTTGGATATTTTGCCGCAGGCCACATGAGCGAGCTTGTCAAACTCGCGCTGGTGTTCATGAATCCCATCTACTTCCTGCTGATTCTGGCGGGGGAAACGAAGGCTGCTTCCGGGCGCCTCGCGCTTGTTGCCGGAGCGATCGCGGGGCCGATTGCGTACGCGCTCGCGCCGCAGTGGAGCTTGCTTGCGGCAGGGCTCGTCGGCGGAAGTGCGGCATACGCCTTGAACCGCTGGAGCCGCCGTGGGTGATCTGTTGCTGCTCGTGCTCGCCTGCGCCGCCGGCACCTACCTTTGGCGCGCGCTCGGAGTCGCAGTTGCCGGCCGGCTCGATCCCAATGGCGAAGTGTTCACATGGATGGCGTGCGTGGCGCTCGCAATGGTCGCGGGCCTGGTGTCGCGGATGCTGATCGAGCCCGTCGGCGTGCTGGCAACCACGAGCCTCGGCGTGCGACTCGCCGCGACGGCATGCGGGTTGGTGGTGTACTTCGTTGTTACGCGGCGCAACCTGCTGGCCGGTGTGCTCGCCGGATGCGTAGCGCTCGTGCTTTTGCAAACGCTGCGTTAGCAACGACCCATGTTTTGCTTCGAACGGACTCGATGATGCACCTGGTGCGGCGCGCGTAATCCTCGTTAGGACAAAACGGCGCAGGCTCGACAACGGGCTTTGCCCCATTTTATTGTTCGCATACTGGGCGGAGTACCATTTTCTCGGCCGCCCTCCCTGCGGTCAGGATGCCACGCACCTATGAGACTTGCCGAATTTATTCGCTTCGACATGGAAGGCATCCTGGCGGATTGGCAAGCCTTCGCCGCGACCCAGTTGCCGGGCGCGGCGGACATGAAACCGCTTGAGTTGCGCGACCATGCTCAGAAAATTCTGGAAGCGGTTGCGAAGGACATTAATCAACCACAGTCCAAAGACGAACAGACTGAAAAGTCGAAGGGCCACGCAACGACGCTGATCAATGCCACGGAAACCGCGGCGCAGACGCACGCCGTGCTGCGGGCACGGGATGGGTTTGACATTGCGCAGATGACCGCCGAGTACCGCGCGCTGCGTGCGAGCGTGCTGCGCCGCTGGGTCGATGCATGTGAGCCGGCGCGGACCGATCTGCAGGACATGATTCGCTTTAACGAGGCGATCGACCAGGCAATCGCCGAATCAGTGTCCTCATTTAGCACCCAGGTCGAGCAAGGCCGCAATTTCTTTCTTGGCATGCTCGGTCATGACATGCGTAGCCCCCTGAGCGCAATATTGCTGTCTGCACGATTTCTATCCAAACTCAATGCGGGCGATGGCATCTCTGACGCGGCGAAGCGCATCACTGATAGCGGCACACGCATGCAAGCGCTGCTTGAAGACCTGGTCGACTTTAATCGAACCAAGCTAGGCCTCGGTATCAACATCAACCCTGCGGCTCTGGACTTGCGCGAATTATTCGAGAGCGGATTGCAGCAACTGCGAGCCGCTAATCCTGCGCACGAGATCCACCTGACGGTAGATGGGAATCTGCAGGGGCGCTGGGATGGCAATCGCTTGCATCAATTGCTCGATAACCTTGTTGTCAATGCGATCAAGCACGGCGTCGCGAATACACCGGTACGGGTGCGGCTATCCGGACATACGGAGGACGTCCTTTTTTCTGTAAGCAATCGGGGGCCGGTGATCGAGCCGCAGCTGCGCGCGCAAATCTTCGATCCGCTGATGCGAGGTCCCCCTCCCGCCGATATGTCACAGGAGAGCGATGGCAGCCTGGGCTTAGGGTTATTCATTTGCCGCGAGATCGTGGTCGCACACGGCGGCAGCATCGAAGTTGATTCGGATGTCGCCGAAACGGTTTTCACGGTGCGGCTACCTCGGCAACACGAAGCCAAGCAACCGGTTTCGCATTAATGCTTGCGCGCGGTTTGACCGCTGCGTTGGTGAGCTGTGCGGTAGTTGTTTCGATCGTGTATGCGCAGGGGGCGTCTGCTCCCGGCCCGGCCGCCGCAGCCCCTGACGTAAAACTGCAGGAGCCGAGCCGCGATGCGAGCCGCGTCTATGCACGTGCGAAAGGCTCGTTATTCCAGGTACGAGTACTGACGGCATCCGGCCGTTCGCAAGCAACGGCGGGTTCGGGGTTCGTGGTCAGCAACGACGGGCTTGCCATCACGAACTATCACGTTGTCTCCAAGCTCGTGCTTGATCCGAACCGCTACGTGGCGGAAGCCATCAGTGCATCGGGCGAGCGCGATGACATCAGTGTGCTGAAGATCGATGTTCTGCATGACCTAGCGCTGATTCGCGTTGCTAAGCGGCGTGACTGGCCGCCACTAAAGATCAGCTCCAAGATGTTGCGACAAGGCGAGCGGCTTTACTCGCTTGGCAATCCGCTTGACCTCGGTTTCGCGATTTCCGAAGGTGCGTTCAACGGACAGATCACGCGACCGTATTACCCGCAAATCCTGTTTTCCGGTGCGATCAATTCGGGCATGAGCGGCGGCCCGTCCGTCGATGAATCGGGCGAGGTGATTGGTGTCAACGTGTCGAAGCGACTGGATGGCGAGCAGATCAGCTTCCTGGTGCCGGCGCAATACGTTGCCGCGCTGGTGCAGCAAGGGTCTGCCGTCACTGCCCAACCTTCGCAGCAAGCCTTCCGCAGCGAGATCGGCCGACAACTCACAACGCACCAAAGCATGATGGCTGATCAACTGCTGAAAGCTCCGCTTGCCACGCGCGCGTTGGGACCGTATGCGGCACCGATCAACGAGATGCAGGGGATCCGGTGCTGGGGCGACGATCCGAGCATGCCGCAATTGAAGTATCACTACGCGCGCCTGCATTGCCAGAATGAATCCGTGGTCGGCGTCGAGGATGCGCTGCGCACGGGCTTCATCAACGTACGTCATGAATACTTTGCGACCGAACAGCTCGATTCGTTTCGGTTTCTGCAGATTTACGCAAAGTCCTACAAGAACGAAAGCTTTGGCTCGTATCGCGACCGGCATCGAACCGGCCCCGAGTGCACCGACGCCTTCGTCAAGGGCGACGGCGCCAACAGCGTTCCGGTGCGAGCTGTCGTGTGCGTGCGCGCGATGCGCAAGTTCGAAGGGCTGTATGACTTTTCACTGATGGCGGCCACGGTCGACGACAGTCACAGCGGACTGCACACACGCATGGATGCGTCCGGCGTGACGCTCGAAAATGGTCAGCGCATCACCAAGGCTTTTCTGGATGCAATCGGGCGCCGACCATGAACGAGTCGGCCATCATCATCGAATTGCTCGATCGCAATGGCGTCGTCGTGACAAGGCAACGCTGCACTGATCTGCCAGTGCGGCTTGGCCGCGGTTACGACAACGAAGTCATCGTGGATGACCCGTTTGTAGCGCCGACCCACCTGCGGATCGAGCGACGTGAGGACGGCGTGCTCGTTGCGCGGGACACCGGCAGCCGAAACGGAATTCACGCTGTCTGCAGCGGCCGATGGTCGCTCTTGCAACGCGTTTCGAAGCCATCGTCAGAGATCGTGCTGACGCCCGACACGCTGGTCCGTGCAGGCCACAGCACGTTCCGGGTACGGCCGATTGGTCACGCTGTCACAGCCGAGCGGATCGACAAAACCTCGCACGCATGGGAAGGGGTGCGCCCGGCGATAGTTGCGCTCGGGCTGCTGTGCGTGCTTGCCCTGTTCAATGCGTGGAGCGCCGATACGAGCACGCAGGAAAATTTTCTCTACCAAACCAATATAGCCACGGTGGTCGGCACGATGCTCGTATGGGCGGGCGCGTGGGCGTTACTGAATCGGCTCTTCGGCGGGCGCGCACGCTACGGTCGTCATTTGCTGATCGGTACGCTGCTCGTCGTGGCATCGCTGGCGGCGTCTTTCGCGGCAGAGCTCGTCGCGTACGCTTTCTCGATCGAGTGGCTCGCGCGTTACGGGTCGTATCTGAGCCTTGCGCTTCTTTCGGTTGCGGTCTATTACCACGTCGGCACGATCACTCCGCTGTCTATGGCTTTCGCGCGGCGATTTGCAGTTGCGTTTGCCGTGTTGGCCACTGCGGCGTTCGCGATGTACCGCTACTCCACTGAACATCAGTTCGGCGATTCGCTGTACCTGAGCTCGCTGCACTGGCCAGCGATTCGCATGGTGGCGCCGATTGGAACCGAAGCCTTCATCAACGCTACCGCGGATCTGAAGGCCCGAGCCGACGCGCATCGCAACGACAATGCCGGTGGCGAGGAGTTTTAAAACCTATTTAGTGGGCGTGGCGGTTTTGCTCTTGGTTGAACCAAAAGGCACCGCTGGACCACTTGGCTTTTTCGCCTGCTTGGGCTTTTTCTTTTCCTTGGTGCTTCGAACCTGACCTTTAGCCATTTGACTCTCCGCTTGCGACTGTCGGTTCACACGGAACGTGTGCTCCGACCGATTGTGCCAGCGCTTTGCTCTAGTCGAACGGAGTGATCGTCAAAAATTGGCCGAGCGCTGTCAGGTTGCAGCGTGCCCCGAGCTGGCTCAGGCAATGGATCGCCTGGTCCGCCGTGGCAGCGCCGTGCGAATGCACCGACGACCATACTCTGCGATCGGTCTGTGCAGACGCTATGTAGCGCTGCGGCTTGCCATTGGCCGCAAGCTGCAGGGCCGATACGGTGGCTTCGTTGACGGTAGGTAGTGCTGCGAACAATTCGCCAATCAGCCGGACCAACAGGCCAAGCGCGTGACGGTTGTGCAGCTTGACGTGCGAGAGTTCCGACATGCGCCGAATTTCCACGCGGTTGCCGCTGGCCATCGCGGCTTCGCGATCGGGGATTGCTTCAACCGGGGGAACGATGAACTCGAGCCACGCCTCGCCGGGCCCTTTGAACTCGAAGCTGATCGTCGTCGGCAGCGGCCACAACACGTCGTGCAGGCAGCGCATCAGATATTCGCGCATGGCCTCGAGATCGCCGGCAGAAGCTTTGTCCTTCAGCTGATGAATCGACCGTTGCGACGCATCCCACGCGAGCCGGCGCGCCAGCCAGGTGGCGCGTGCGTCGAGGTAATCATTCATCGCCTGCGGATCAGCAGCAGCCTTGACCCGCGGGTCGGTCGATATAGATGCCTTGGGCGGCCGGGGCTGTTTCTCCGGGAATGCGCGCACCGCCACCGGCAGCAGCACGTGGTCGGGCGATGGCGTCCACCGATGCGGAAATGCGAGCGATTCAACGTGCTCGTTCAGGTGCGAGCAAACCGCCAGCGCGCCGTCGCGCTCCATGTCTGCGGCGCCGTCGACCACGTTTGACACGGGATCGATGGCCTGGCTCGACCGCACCGGCCGCACGATGCGTGCGTAACCATGTTGGTCGATGCGCACCCGCATTTCACCCGTGCCAATAGCGAACGAGGTCGCTTGGGCAGCAGCCGTTTCGCCACCGTCGCCGACCAGTACGACCTGGGACCGGCGGCGATAAATAATGCTCTGCCCATCGGCGCTGGCAAATGACGGCGTGAGCCGAAACGGCGGCAGCCACTTTGACTTGGCGCCGAACAGCTCCGTGTGCTTGAACCGCATTCGCACGGCGGCAGGAGGCTCCTCCTTACGCGCCAACGGTTGAGCAATATCGAAATGCTGATAATTCAATTTCGGGTCCTGCAGAGACTACTTAGCAGCCCTATGTTGCCAAAGTTATCGCATTGCAACGGAAAAAGTTGGCCGGTTTAACTGCCGTTGTTTTCCGCCGACGCCGCCGCCAACCGGTTCAGCCCGCGCATCTCTGCTTGGACAGGGCCCGTTTACCGTTTACTTAGAGCGGAGACGCGCTCAGACTCATGTCATGAAATCTATCAAGAACACTCAGGCACTGGCCGAATGAAGCAACCCATCATGCTCGTCACCGGTGCCAGCCGCGGCATCGGTGCTGAAATCGCGAAGCTTGCCGGTCGATCCGGCTACAAGGTCGGCGTCAACTTCAATCGCAGCGAACAGCCGGCGCGTGAGGTGGTCGCAGAGATCAAGGCGAACGGCAGCGATGCGATTGCATTGCAAGCCGACGCCGGCGACGCGAAGCAGGTCGCAAAGATGTTCGAGCAACTGGACGCGGAACTCGGAACGCTCGATGTGCTGGTCAACAACGCGGGCATCCTGAGCAAGTTCAACGTCGTCGATACCGACTATGCGCAATTAAACGAAGTGTTTCTGGCTAATGTGTTCAGCCAGTTCTATGGCGCGCGCGAAGCGGTGCGGCGCATGTCCACTGCGCTGGGCGGGCGTGGCGGCGCGATCGTCAACATGTCATCGGTGGCCGCCCGCACGGGTGGGCTTTCGGGCGGAGCGGCGTACGCGGCGACCAAGGGCGCGATCGATTCGTTCACGATGGCGTTAGCGAAAGAGGTCGGCACACAGGGCATTCGCGTCAACGCAATACGCCCCGGACTGATCGCGACCGACATTCACGATGCCCACGGGGGGCTCGAGCAGATGGAACGCCTCGCGAAGAGTGCTGTGCCGCTCGCCCGATCGGGTTCGGTCAGCGAAGTCGCAGAAGTCGCGCTGTGGCTAGCTTCTGGTGCGGCGTCGTACGTGCACGGCGCCATCATCGACGTATCGGGAGGCCGCTGACATGGCTGCGCCGCGCAAAGTGATCATCACGTGTGCGGTCACCGGGTCGATTCACACACCGTCGATGTCGCCGTATCTGCCGATAACGGCGATGCAAATCGCCGACGAGGCGGTGGCCGCCATTGAGGCCGGTGCAGCGATCGTTCATTTGCACGCGCGCCACCCGGCCGATGGTCGGCCCGATCAATCGCCGGACGCGTTTCGCCCGTTCGTGCGCGACATCAAGGCGCGTAGCAATGGTGTGATCAACATCACGACCGGCGGCGCGCCGACGATGTCGGTGCAGGAACGCATGCAGCCGGCACTGGTGCTGAAACCGGAAGTCGCGTCGCTGAACATGGGATCGATGAACTTCGGCCTGTTTCCGATGCTGAATCGGTACAAGGATTTCAAGCACGACTGGGAGCGCAAGTTTCTTGAAAGCACGAAGGACCTCGTGTTCAAGAACACCTTTGCCGACATCGAATTTGTTCTCGGCGCAGGGACCGACAACGGTACGAAGTTCGAATTCGAGTGCTACGACACCGCGCACCTGTACAATCTTGCGCATTTTCTTGACCGCAAACTGGTGACGCCACCGTTGTTCGTGCAAACCGTGTTCGGCATTCTCGGCGGCATCGGGGGCCACCCGGACGACGTGGCGCACATGAAGCGCACCGCGGATCGGCTGTTCGGCGATGCTTATCTGTGGTCTGTCCTCGGTGCGGGGCGTGCGCAGATGTCAATTGCCAGCGTGTCGGCGGCGCAAGGCGGCAATGTGCGAGTGGGCCTCGAGGATTCGCTGTGGGACGGCCCGGGCACACTCGCGAGAAGCAACGCGGATCAGGTCAGGCGTGTGCGCCGGATCCTGCACGGCCTTGGACTAGACATTGCATCGCCCGACGATGCGCGCCAGATGCTGCAACTCAAAGGCGCGGCCAACGTAGCCTTTTAGATTCCACTCGCTGCAAGCTCTCTCGCCTGCTGCTCCGCCTGTTCGGCGTTCAGCGAATGCAGCGGAGGAACCATGCGCGCCCATCCGGCGTGCTGGTACTTCACCGCAAGCGCCTGCTTGACAGCGGCGATCACCGGTGAGCGCGCCAGGATCGCGCGCTGCGCTGCTGCCGCCGCAATGGCATGCTGACCTTCCTCGGTACCGCGCGATTTCCATCCCACGGCAGCGGCGCGCACCGTCACGTTGACCGTCGCCGAAATGCACCCTGCCCATCCGTAGCGATCGGCATCCTTCAGCGTGCCCTCCGCACTCGGGAACACGTCGAAATCAGTCACACCCTGCGCCATCGCGATCGCGTAGTCGTTGTTTCCCGAACTGTCCTTGAGCCCCAGCAGCTGGCGCGGATACTTTTGCTTCAACGCCTGCACGAACTCCAGTGGGTAGGGCACGCCGGAAAGTTGCGGAAAGTTGTAGAGATACAAGCGCAGGTCAGCGCCGACACGATCGATTAGCGCATCGAAGTACGCGTGCAGTCCTTCGTTGTCGATCGGCTTGTAGTAAAACGGCGGCAGCACCAGCGCACCGACGAAATTCAGATCGAGCGCAGCACGCGTCAGCCGCACTGCATCGCTCAATGATGCGGCGCCGGTACCGGCCATGAATTTCGACAAAGGCAGATTGGAACGCGCAACGGCCTGCATCGTCGCAATGCGTTGCTCGACCGAAAATGAAGTGGCCTCACCGGTTGTGCCGAGAAGATTGATGCCGTCACATCCTTCCGCGAGCAACGCGCGGCAATGCTCGATCAGGCGATCGGTGTCGATGCTGAGATCGGGATTGAGCGGTGTCGCTGCAGCGGCGATCACACCGCGAAGTCGGGTTGCCATAATCTATTTCAAGGTGTCGAAGGAGGAACAAGGAAATCGAAGTCGCAGCCCTGGTCGGCCTGCAGCACGGTGCGCATGAAGAGCGCGCCATAGCCGCGTGCGATCGTGGGTTCGACGACGGCGCCGGCTTGCAATCGCCGCTCGGAAAGTTCGGCGTCGCTGACCCGCAATTCGATGCTGCGCGCCGCGACATCGAGCTTGATCTGATCGCCGTTACGGACCAACGCGAGTGGGCCACCCACGGCGCTTTCCGGCGTGATGTGCAGCACGATTGTGCCGAACGCGGTGCCGCTCATGCGCGCATCGGATATGCGCACCATGTCCTTCACGCCGGCGCGCGCGAGCTTCTTCGGGATCGGCAGATATCCGGCTTCAGGCATTCCTGGCGCGCCCTTCGGACCAGCGTTGCGCAGCACCAGCACGTCATCGGCGGTGACATCCAATGCCTCATCGTCAATCCGATCAGCCAGGTCTTCCAGCGAATCGAATACGACCGCTCGGCCGGTGTGCTGCATCAGCTTGGGCGATGCCGCCGATTGTTTGATGATCGCTCCACGCGGCGCGAGATTGCCGCGCAGCACCGCCATGCTGCCACCGGCATTCAACGGTGCATCGCGTGGACGTATGACAGTTTGCGCGTGCGTATCGGTCGGCGTGTTCATCGTGTCGGCCAACGTACCGCCGCCGACCGTGCGCGCGTTCAGATCGAGCAGATCGGCCAGTTCCCTCAGTAGCCGCGGCATGCCGCCGGCCCAGTGGAAGTGTTCCATGTAGTGCTGCCCCGACGGCTTGAGGTCGATCAGCACCGGAACTTTGCGTCCGAGCGCGTCGAACTCGTCGAGATCGATGCGGAGTCCGAGCCGGCCCGCGATCGCCGTCAGATGAATCAATGCATTGGTCGAGCCGCCGATACTCTGCGTAACGACCAGGGCGTTCTTGAATGCCGCCGCCGTCATCACTTCGCTCGGCTTCGGGCCTTTTTCTGCAAGCGCGACCGCGGCGCGGCCGCTGGCTTCGGCACAGCGGATGCGATCGGCGTGTGTCGCGGGAATCGTGGCTGACAACGGCAAGCTCATGCCGAGCGCTTCGACCGCACACGCAACCGTGCTCGCGGTTCCCATCACCATGCAGGTCCCCGTCGTCGGCGCGAGCCTTTCGTTGATGACTTCGATCTCGGCAGCGCCGATGCGATCGGCGCGGAAGTCGCTCCACAGCCGACGGCAATCGGTGCAGGCGCCGAGGATTTCGCCTTGGTAATGCCCCACCAACATCGGACCGACCGGCAGCACGATCGCGGGCAAGTCGGCCGACGCGGCGGCCATCAGCTGCGCCGGAATCGTCTTGTCGCAGCCGCCGATCAGCACCACTGAGTCCATCGGCTGCGCGCGAATCATCTCTTCGGTGTCCATCGCCATCAGGTTGCGCAGGAACATGCTGGTCGGATGCGCAAACGATTCGTGAATCGATACGGTAGGAAATTCCATCGGCAGGCCAC
>JACCYC010000100.1 GCA_013696665.1 Burkholderiaceae bacterium
GTGCCGTCTCCCGCTGCGAATCACGCTCATCTCGAGTCCGAATCTCACACTCGACTTGATATTGCGAAAGGGCATCGATAGTAGCCGGAAATCCTTTTTCCATCAACTGCTTATAGCGTCGTGCCGCGCGCGCTGGCAGGCTCGCGGTTAGGTAAATCTTGAGGCACGCATCCGGAAAAACAATGGTCCCCATGTCGCGCCCGTCCGCAACTAATCCCGGCGGCCGCCGATGCGAGCGCTGCAGATCGAGCAGAGCCTGTCTGACTCCGACATGGACAGCGATCTTGGAGGCGAGCCGGCTGACGCTCTCGGTTCGAATAGCGTCCGTTACATCATCGCCATCAAGCCGGATCCGCCCATCCAAAAATTCAGGCGCGAGTCTTTCTGCGATGGAGATGAGCCGGGACTCATCAGCGTCGCCGCCGGATCCTTGCAATGCCTTCCACGCGACCAGTCGATAGAGCGAACCGCTGTCCAGATAACGAAACTTGAGTGCGGTCGCCACGCGCTGTGCGATCGTGCCCTTACCCGAAGCGGTCGGCCCGTCGATCGATATCACCGGCACTGAAGTCATTGCCGCACCAGTTCCGCCAGGCGATCGAAATAGTCGGGAAAGGTCTTGGCAACGCACTGTGGGTTGCGGATATGAACCCGGACCCCCGCAGCGGCAATCAGAGAAAAACACATCGCCATCCGATGGTCATCGTAGGTGTCAATTGTCGCCTCCCGCCATTGCTGCGGCGGTGCGATGCGAATCCAGTCTGCGCCTTCCTCGACATCAGCGCCAACCTTTCGGAGCTCGACCGCCATCGCAGCAATGCGATCCGTTTCCTTCACTCGCCACGACCCGATATTGCGCAGTGTGCTGGGCGCATCGGCAAATAACGCTGCGATTGCCAGCGTCATCGCAGCGTCCGGAATTTGGTTGCAGTCCAGGTCCAACGCGCGCAGTCGACCGGCTGCAGGCGCGCGCGCCTCGATGTAATGCTCACCCCACGTGATTTCCGCTCCCATGTCCGTGAGGGCATCTGCGAACCGAACATCGCCCTGCCTACTATCGCCGCCGACGCCCTCCACGCGCACCGGTCCGCCTGCGACGGCACCCAGCGCCAGAAAGTATGACGCGCTCGATGCATCGCCCTCGACCACAAACCGGCCCGGTGAGCTGTAGCGCGCCTTAGAAACGATGTAGTCAGTCGCGTCACGTGCGACGCTTACGCCGAAGTCTTTCATCAACGCCAGCGTGAGCTCGACGTACGGCTCCGAAATCAAACGCCCATCAACTGCGATTCTCAATCCATTTTCGGGCGCGATCAACGGGGCCGACATCAGGAGGCCGCTGAGGAACTGACTCGAAACGTCGGCCTTGACCACCACGCGATCGCTCGACAGCGAACGCGCAGGCTCGATCAATAACGGAGGAAAGCCGGGCACGCCGAGATAGCTGATTCGAGCACCGATACGGTTTAGCGCATCGACCAGATCAGCAATCGGCCGCTCTCGCATCCGCGCCACGCCATCGAGCTGATATCTACCGCCGGAAAATGCGAGAGCCGCCGTCAGCGAACGAAATGCCGTACCGGCGTTCCCTAGAAACAGAGGAGCTTCTCGTGTCGGAAACACGCCGCCGCAACCTTTAACGCGCAGTTCGGTTTTGTTTTGCTCGAATGTCACGCCAAGGCCGCGTAACGCATCAAGCATTACGCGTGTGTCTTCAGCATCAAGACAGTTCACCAAGGCCGTTGATTTGTCGGCAAGCGCCGACAGCAACAGTGCACGGTTGGAAATGCTTTTGGAACCGGGCAAAGACATTGCGCCGGAGGCGCTGCCGATCGGTTCAACGGTAAGAATGTCCGGCCGTGAAATCACGTGGTGATGATGCCACGCGAAGTTTGGCTAGCGCGCGGCTAACGGCTCCAACAATACGCTGGGGCCGCGGGCAAGCGCTGACCCGTTTCGTTAATGGAGAACGCGCCGCATGGATCGGCCGCCATCGCCCCGACCGGAGTTGCGGTGATCAGGTACCCAATCCCAGCAGCCGCTATCGTCGGTGCAGCGATCGTGTACTTCGCCGTTCCTGTGGCGGGAACCTGGGCAAAGGGAAAGGCCGCGGGCGCAACAGTTGGGGTCGCCGTAGTGTCGCCGTAAACCCCTGTCTGCGTACGCCAGCGTTCCATCCACGTTGCGCCCTCCAGCAACGCGCTACGCGCTTCGGATCGGTTGCTCCGCTGAATATAAGCGGTGTAGTTCGGAATCGCGATGGCGGTCAGAACTGCAATGACCACCATCGTGATGATCAGCTCAATCAGGGTAAAGCCGCTCAGCGAACGCATCGACAAACGCTGCCTCATCGGACCGGCCGCCATGTTCTGAGCGGCATCAGGCCTGCACACGCGGTCGGAATGCGCGCCATTGTGCCGTCAACCTTCAAGCCGATATGTGCGCACGTTCCCGTTGCACCTAGCTGCTGGGCGCGCCCTGATGGCTGCTGCTTGTATTTCGGACTCTTCATCATGGCTATAGCGTCCGCCGCATTCATGCTTTCCACTGTCGTACCTGTGGGAGCGACAGGCTCGTAGATGGGCGGAGCAGCACTGACCAGTCCTGGCTGCACGCGTCGACCCACGACAGGACCGCTGACGCCCAGGAAGCCGGCTTCGCCCAAACCTCCAATCAAGTTAAAGCGATACACGTGAGACGTGCCGCCCGGCGTACACAAATCAGTACCCGCCTCCTGCTTCTGGAATGACGTGAACGTCAACACGCCGGCATCGAAAATCCCCGCCGACAAGATGCGCTCGCCTTCAAGCGGACCCAACTCGAGCTTCAGCGGTATGTAGAAGCCTTCCTTTGTCCAGTCGTAGGCTGCAAGATCGGCCGCTTTCAGCCGCCTGAACTCTCCGTTGGCAATGTCGGGCGTCATCACATTGTTGTCGTGATCCCACGGCGCGTCCTGTAAGGCAATCGATTTCAAACTTGCCTTCGCGATCGTCGGTATCTGCCCCTTGTCCCAGAGCACATACACCGCTTGTTCCTGCGTACTGATCTGGTCGCCCGGCTCAATCAGCTTTCCCGTGCCAAACCCGATATGCAGCCCTGAAATGCCATGCGGGGTAATGCGAGGAGCCGCCGAAATTGGCTGCGGACTGTTCAATGCGTCAGTGGCCGTGAATAACGGTGCTGGAACCGCGGCAACCTTATTAAAGATCTCCCAACCCTTTTTCGAGCCAGCTCCGTCCGGATCATTGATATATCCGCCACTGAAGTCAAACTTCCACATATTGCCAAGCTTGTCACCGCCGTATACCGCAACGATGTTGCGACTGCCGTCGAATACCGGCGTGATGCCGCCCAGCCCGTTTTGCGCGGTGATTGGCAATGTGCTGCCGACGTTCGTCTTTATCGTCTTAAGCAGGTTACCGTTGAAAGCATCGAATACAAACAGCGTTGCCTGCTTGCTGACGCTGTCATATCCATTGCCCACCATGTATACCCAGCGACCCGCGCCATTGGCCGCGCCCAACTCCTTGACGCTGCCAACAATGCCGGGCTGCAGAACGTTGCCCAAGTCGCTGACTACGTCTGGATCAGAGTGCTCCGAAGGCACGATGTCCCAAAGAACGTTGCCGGCGCTGAAGCCGCTCTGCGGCGATGTGACATCGACAGCAAAGATGCCCGCCGCGCCGGCACCTGTGGTGCCGACAGCAATCGTCTTCCACGCAGTCCCGTTGAAGATATCGCTCTCTATTACCGGACCATCAACGTAAAACCGGTGTGCATACGCCGGCGACGTCAAATCTTTCAGCGTAAAGAACAACGAACGCGGCACGAACGCAAAGACTTCCTTACCACTTGTGGGTTGCCCAACACGCGCATCGAGCACGTGGAACATGCCGTCGTTGGCACCGAACATGGCAACCGGCGTCCGTAACGTACGCTTGTAGACCACGTAGTCGTCGTACAGCGTGTCGCCCTGTGTCGCACCCACTGGAAGCACGACGGAAGCCGCCGGTCGGCGCAGATAACCGTGGTCCGCCGACTTCGAATAGAGCGGCGTCGATGCAACGATGTCGCCCAGGATCGAATTCGTACGGTTACGGAATTGCCCGCCCGCAAAGCGAAGCTCTCTGGACTGATCGCCCCGCAGGTAATCGAGTACGGGGCTACTCGCCGCCGGAAGGCTTGGATCGAGGGCGCTCCTTTGCGGCCCGGTGAGGCTCGTCCAGTCAAACGCCACCGGCGAAGTGATCCCGGTTGAGGTGAAGATGGGACGAGCCGCCGGCGTGGCAAAGTTGATGCTCCAGACCGGGGCGGGTTGTATGCCGCCCGAAGTCAAGAAAGTAATCAACGCAACCTGATCAAACGCGCGGACGTACCCATCCCAAGTATTCGTGAAGAATCCGCTTTGGATAATGAGGTTGCCGGCACCAACGGTGGAGCTGGAGAGCCCGGGCGAGGTGCCCGCGGCGTTATCCGAGCCGATCGCCGCGAACACCGCTTGAAGCGATGACTTCAAAGCCGCCGGTGACGTCGCCGAGAAGAAATCGCCTCCGCTGGCAAGTCCAGCACGCAACGTGTCGTTGATGCGGTTACCTGAAGGCGCAACTGTGTGAGTACAAGTGGGATTGAGCGCTGTGTCGTCGGCGTTATCGTCGAGCTGGCGGCAGGTTTCAAGGCCCACTTCTGGCCATCCAATCGAGTTGCGTGCATCGAAGTCCGTGCGCAGCGCAGGCACCCTTGCAGGGTCATCGACCGATGCGGTGACACCATAGCCGACGATGTAGGACGACATGTGCTGCCAGAACGCGCGGTTGCGCGGCGTCGTCTTGATCGAGTTCCGCAACGGCTCGTTGCCGGTGTCACGTAGATCGTGACTCCAGTAGTAGTGCAGTACATCGGTCAGCGTATCTTCCTGTGAGCTACCGAACCCACCCGTGATCTGCGGTTCGCTCCCCGCCAGGTATTGGTAGCTCAAAGCGGAACCCGTGTCGCGATCGGTTCCGGTGATCGCCGGACCATCGATCCTCATGGATCTGGACACCGAGCCTGGATTTACCAATGGACTGCGCGTCGATATCAACGGTGGTGATTCCAGCGTCGGCTGGCCGGCCGACAGCCGGGTCCATTCTCCGTCGGTCGCGAGCAGTGTGTAGTTGCGACGGCACCATAGGTGTTGCGACGGCGGCTCCGCTCCGACACCGGGGAACGCACCCCACGGGCCGGTGGACTCATTCCGCGAAAAATAGAGGCCCGCCGCGTGCATCGCCTCGCGATTCGGTGTAGGTCCAAGACCGTTAATGGTAAACAGCCAATTAAAAACAGCCTGCCGCGCTGGGTTCGGTATCGCGGAGAGCGGAGGATCGTAAACGGTGAATGGGCGCACGCCACGCTCCACGCCACCGACGCTAGGTTGCGAGCCCGAAGGAGGATCGATAGCGGGGATGGAAGAGACTCTGTCACTCACGCTTTGCACATTCCAGGGGTTGCGTGAGTTCAGGAAATAATTGATCCGGCCGTAGCCCATGCGCATGTACTGCTCTGGGCCGACCAGCTCTGAGGTCACTTCCGACACAACCGCAATTGCAGCAAACAAACGGCTGCGATAGTAGGTGTACCAGTTGGCATAGTTCTTGGCCTCCTGCTCCCACGTACACCACGTGCCGTCCTGGCCCGCAACCGTGCCCGCAAAAGGCGGAGTGCAGTCCGGTCGCGAACCGGCAGCAGCCGGTAGACCGGTCACGCCATCGACCACGTTGAATTTGGTCACGTCATTGATCAATGGGCGTGCGCCGGCCGTCCACCCAGCCGCGCGATCGATCATGATCATGCGGTAGTTCGACAGATCCCTGATTTCAGCCGCACTGCGCGAGGGCGGACCGTCATAGACCACATAACGCGCAGGGGTCCAATAACCGCCCGTGTAGCGCGCGTCCGACGTCGTTGTCAGCGTCGACAGCCCAGTGCAGTACGACGCTCCGAGAGAGCTTCCGCACATTTGCTGCGTCGTTGCGGGACACGAGTAGTTATTCGTAATTTGCGTGTAGTTGTAAGTGCACTCCCATTCATATGTCGTGTAGGTCGTACACACCGATGCGGTGTAGTTCG
>JACCYC010000106.1 GCA_013696665.1 Burkholderiaceae bacterium
TCTCCCGATACGCAATCTGCTGAGGGTCAAATTCGACCCGAACGACTTCGGCGTGGCCGGTGGTGCCGTCGCATACAGCGCTGTACTCTGGGTTAGCTACATGGCCTCCCGCGTATCCGGATTCAACATCGACCACCCCCTGCACTTCTTCGCAAACCGCTTCCAGACACCAGAAACAGCCGCCTCCCAGCGTCGCGAACTGGTTATTACCTCGGGGTTGTGTGGCCAGTGGATTCTTAATCGACATGGGGATCTCCCGTTTTCAGGTCAATGGGTCGCGTTGGGTGAGAAGAACTTACGCCGCTGTGCAGGGCGCCGAATGCGCTGGCGGAGATCACAGCACGGTCGGTGCGTCGCTTAACTGGTTGGGGTTGGCGGCGCCATCCGGCAGTCGAAACCGTTCGACCAGCAATGCACTGACTGCGCGTACCGCGGCAATGCTGCCCTCCTGAAATTCGCCGGTCCGAAATCGCTCGCGCATCATGTTGGATATCTCGTCCCAGCGCGCATTCGGCACATGGCGGGCGACGCCGCGGTCGGCCACGACTTCAATGCGCTGATCGGCGAGCTCGACATAAATGAGCACACCATTGTTGTCTTCGGTGTCCCACACGCGCAACTTGCCGAACAGCATTTCAGCGCGCTCGCGCGCGGGAGCGTTGCGTCTTAGGTAGCTCCATGGCAACGCGGCTTCAACCGCGAACCGTATTTCACCCGAGTGCGTCCGCTCGCCTTCGGCGATCGCTTCTTCGATTCGCTTCAGCACGTCGGGAGGAAACGCGCGATTCACCGATTGCGGAGTTTTGACGGCATGCTGAATCAGGCGTTTGAGTTTATTCATCGTCACCAACTGCTTCCGCCACCACCGCCTGAGAAGTCACCGCCGCCGCCCGAACTCCAGCCACCGCCACCCCCACTCCATCCCCCTCCTCCTCCACCGGTCCAACCACCGGGCAGAAAGATCGGTCCACCCCGCCCTCCGAGCGCTCGGCCACCGCGGCCCCCGCCAGCGCCCATGAAAGCGGAAAACAAGAACACGGCAATCGCCGCAATACCTCCGAGCAAAAGCGAAGACAAAGCGAATCCGGCGAGTGTTCCTGCACCAACGCCGCCAATCGCAGCGCCTGGCACTCCAAGGCGCCGCCGCAACATGCCGCTGAAAATGACGCCGCCAATGATCAGCGGGATCAGCACCGACATCACACTTTCGCCGCCGCTGACGCGCTCGCGTGGGATACCGGCCGGCGTCGGCAGCCCTTCGCCTTCGATCCGACTGATAACGGCGTCCACCCCTGCGTTCAGGCCGCCTGCGAAGTCACCCTTTGCAAAGTACGGCCCCATTTGCTCGCGCGTGATGCGCGTTGCAATGATGTCGGGCAGCGCACCTTCGAGCGACCGCGCAATGCTGATCCAGGATCGACGGTCACCGACCGCGACCGCGATCAACACGCCATCACCCACACCCGCGCGCCCGATCTTCCACGTGCCGCCAACCCGATTCGCAAAGTCCGCGATCGGCTCCGGCTTCGTGCTCGGCACAACGATGACTGCAATCTGCGAGCCGCGCGCTTGTTCAAACGCAGCGAGCTTCGCTTCAAGTTGCGAGCGCGCAGCGGCATCGAGCACGCCAGCGGTATCAGTGACGCGCGCCAGCGGTGGTACTGCCAACGTACCGTCCGGCAGTGTCGGTGCAGCTTCACTCCGTGGCGCGGGCGCCGGCGCTGGCGGAGACCGAGGCTGCCCCCCCGGCGGCGGCGGCGTTAAATCCGGCGATCCGGAAGGCGCGAGTCCCTTAGGCAGCTCGGGCGGCGTCTGCGCAAGGCCAGAGGCCGCTAGCGCGCAGACGAAAACACCCACAATCGCGCACGCCTTGCGCGCACTCAACATCATGCGCGATTGCTATTTCTTGGTGCCGAAATCGACGGTTGGCGGACGGCTGATCGCGCCTTCGTCGGCTACCGAAAATTGCGGTTTTGGTTTCGCCCCGGTGAGCAGCTTTCCGAGAAAGTTCTGCAGCAGCGCAATCGTGGTGTTGAACTGAGCCACCGCGTCGATGTATCGCTTGCGTGCGATGCCGATGCGATTCTCGGTCCCTTCCAGCGTCGCGCGCAGCTCCTGAAACGCGACGTTGGCCTTCAGGTTCGGATAATTCTCGACGGTCACCAACAATCGCGACAACGCCGAACTCAGTTGCCCCTGCGCCTGCGTAAACTGCGCAAAGGCCTGCGGATTGTTGACCAGTTCGGGCGTGGCCTGGATGGAAGTGGCGCGAGCGCGCGCCTCGATCACGTTCTGCAGCGTGGTCTGTTCGAAGTTGGCTTCGCCCTTGACCGTCTCGACAATATTGGGAATCAAATCGGCGCGTCGCTGATACTGGTTCAACACCTCCGACCAGGATGCCGTAACCGCCTGCTCCTGCGTAACGATCGTGTTGTAGCCGCAGCCGGTCAGCACACTGGCAATCGCCAATGCAATCAATACACGCAGTGTTCTCATTGTTCCTCCGCATTGAATTTGAATCGCGCGAAATCGCATTGTGCCTTGGCTCGCCAAAGCCCTGAGCCGCCTCGCGGGGTCTCGCGCCGCGTCCGCGAATTCAGCCCGTAAACTGCCGAGATGCAACCTCGGGCTCGGACCGACTATCGACACGCGCTCGCGCAATTCGCAACGGGGGTGGCAGTCGTCACCACGCGAACCGTCGACGGCGCTCCCACAGGTCTGACAGTAAATTCATTTAACTCGGTATCGCTGCAGCCTCCGTTAATCCTATGGAGTCTGTCGCTAAACGCGGGTTCACTGGCGGCGTTTCGTGACTGCGCGAGCTACGCGGTCAACATGCTGGCCGCGCACCAGCTCGACATCGCAAAACGTTTTGCAGCGCGTGGCGTCGACCGCTTCGTCGGCACTGCATGGCACAGCGGGCCACACGATCTACCGATCATCAACGGCAGTGTGGCTGCGCTGATCGCGCGAAACTACAAGCAGCACATCGAAGGGGACCACGTCATATTGATCGGAGAAGTGACGCAGTTCGATGTACCGGGCGGAGCGCCGTTGATCTTCCACGGCGGCAAATACATTTCGAGTGCAACCGAAGAACCTCTACCGCCCGCGTTCCGCAAGCCGTGGAGATGACGACCGGGTGACGTTGCAGTTCCTAGCTCTGTCCCTGACCGCAATCTTGCAACGTCACGGCCCTGCGCATGTATCGATAGCAAGAAACGGGTTGGTCGTCGCGCACGACACAAAGAAAATTGCGCGATGAAACCTCGCGACGTGCTCGAGTTTGTCACGCTGGCAGCCATATGGGGCGCTAGCTTCCTTTTCATGCGCATCGCCGTGCCGGCGTTCGGCCCGCTTGTCGTTGCCGATCTGCGTACTGCGATTGCCGCGATCGTGCTGCTTGCCTTGGTCGCATGGCGCGGCGGTCTGACGGAGCTTGCGCCGAACGCACTGCGCTTTTTGGTGCTTGGCGCACTCAACTCGGCGATTCCCTTCACGCTATTTGCATATGCGGCACTTTCGATCACTGCAGGGCTGGCGTCGATTATGAATGCGACGGTGCCGCTGTTCGCAGCACTGGTTGCGTGGATATGGTTGCGCGATCGATTGACGTGGACGCAATGGGTAGGCCTGGCTATTGGTTTCACCGGGGTGCTGTGGCTGTCGGCGGACGAGGCAAGCTTCACGTCCGGGGGCAGTGGATGGGCAATCGCTGCCACGCTCGTCGCTTCGCTGTCGTATGGAATCTCCGGTACGCTGGCAAAGCGTTACTTCAGTCACATCCGTCCACTTGCCGTGGCCGCCGGAAGTCAAATTGGCGCGTCCACACTGTTGCTGCCACTGACGCTCTTTCACTTGCCGTCCGTGACACCAGACCTGCACTCATGGCTGGCACTCGTTGCGTTGGGCATCCTGTGCACCGGGATCGCCTACGCGCTCTACTTTCGTTTGCTGGCGCGTGTTGGCCCGACAAAATCAATGGCAGTCACCTTTCTGGTTCCGGCCTTCGCGATCTTGTGGGGCGTGCTGTTTCTGGATGAAACCGTCACTCTAGCGATGCTTGGCGGCTGCGCAGTTATTTTGTTTGGCACCGCCTTGGCAACGCAGATCATTTCAAGTCGCCGCTGATACTGCGACCGCTTCGTTGCGCCGCCGCCTGGCCGCCACCGAAGCTATCGATACGCTTAACATTCGTTATGCAACGCCTCGGGGACATTTCATTGGAATGACGCGCGACGACTGCATCGCACTGGATGCGCGCGATCCTCTTCGCCAGCATCGCGCCGTTTTCACCTTGCCTCAGGGTGTGATCTATCTGGACGGCAATTCGCTGGGCGCGCTGCCTCGCGCAACCAGCGCCCACGTTCGGGACGTCATCGAGCACCAGTGGGGCGAAGGACTGATCCGTTCGTGGAACAGCGCGGCGTGGATCGACCTTGCCCGTCGCGTCGGCGCGAAAATCGCGCGGCTAATCGGCGCATTGCCCGATGAGGTGGTCTGCGCCGATTCGACGTCTGTGAATCTATTCAAGGTGCTGGCAACCGCTTTGCGCCTGCAATCGTCGCGACCGCAGGTGTCGGTGCTGGAGCGCAGATTCATCGTTACGGAAAAAACAAACTTTCCGACGGACTTGTACGTGGCCGAGGGTTTGATCGACCTTCTCGGCCACAAGCACGAGCTCAAGCGGGTCGATTTCGACGAGATCCACGCCGCGATCGACGATCGCACTGCCGTCGTGATGCTGACGCATGTGAACTTCCGGACCGGCGCAATGCATGACATGCATGCGATTACCCGGCTTGCACATGACGCCGGCGCCCTTGCAGTCTGGGATTTGTCGCATTCAGCGGGCGCGGTTCCCGTAGCGCTTAATGATGCCGACGCGGACTTCGCGATCGGTTGCGGCTACAAGTATTTGAACGGCGGACCGGGCGCACCGGCCTTTGTATTTGCGGCCACCCGGCATCTGCGAGCGCTTACCGGCGATGCGTACGCACAACCCCTGGCGGGGTGGCTCGGTCATCGCGCACCGTTCGATTTCGATCATCGCTATCAACCGGCGTCCTCGATCGACCGATTTGCCGTTGGCACGCCGTCAATCGTCGCGTTGTCGGCGTTGGAGGTCGGCGTGGATACGGTGCTGGCGGCGGGGCCCGATGCACTTCGCAGCAAGTCGATTGCGCTGACCGATCTGTTCGTGCGACTTGTCGAGCAACGCTGCGGCGACCAGGGGCTGCACCTTGCGTCGCCCCGCAGCAGCGCGCATCGCGGCAGCCAAATCTGCTTTACGCACGTAGACGCGTACGCAGTCATGCAGGCACTGATTCAACGCGGTGTTATCGGCGATTTTCGCGCGCCCGATCTTCTCCGTTTTGGTTTTGCGCCGTTGTATGTCAGCTACGTCGATATCTGGGATGCAGTGGACACTCTGCATCAGGTCCTGGCGCACGCAGAGTGGAGGCCCGCTGCGAGCCAAGTTCGCGCGAGGGTGACATGAGTCGGACGCGAGCGGGCAATGAGTGATCCACGCTACGGCGACTATCTTGCGCTCGACGCAATTCTAAGCGCGCAACATCCACGCTCGTCTGATCCGAACGAGCTGCTGTTCATCATCCAGCATCAAACGAGCGAGCTGTGGATGAAGCTTGCCCTGCACGAGCTGCGGGCCGCGCGCGACGCGATTCGAGCCGACGACTTACCGCCCGCATTCAAAATGCTGGCGCGCGTATCACGCATCATGGAGCAGCTGGTGCACGCGTGGAGTGTTCTGGCGACGATGACGCCCAGCGAATACAGCTCGATCCGGCCGCACCTGGGCAGCAGTTCTGGTT
>JACCYC010000117.1 GCA_013696665.1 Burkholderiaceae bacterium
GGCTGGCACAGCCTGGTGTGGCGCAGCGACGCCAGCGCCCAGTACAGCGAATCGCAACTGGCACGGCACGGACTCCGCGCGTATGCGCAACATCCGTTGTTTCGTTGTGTGGGAATCGACCGCACGTTCTATCAGCCGTTGACGGTATCCGAATACACCGGATATGCGAATCAGGTACCGCAGGATTTTCGTTTCGTGCTGAAAGCACCCGCGATGGTGGCCGACGCGGTGATGCGCGGAGAGCGCGGTGAAGCGGTGCAGCCAAACCCGCTGTTCCTCGATGCATCAGCGATGCTCGACCATTTCGTGGCGCCTGCGCTGGAAGGCTTGCGTGGCCGTGCCGGGCCGCTGGTGCTTCAGCTGTCACCGATTCCGCGCGAAATGAAAGGCGATGCGTGGAACATCGAGACAATCGAGCGGATCGGCGCGCTGCTTACTGCACTGCCGTCCCGGCTTGGCGAATTCGTGCCGTTGTACGCCGTTGAACTGCGCGATCCCGAACTCCTGACCCCACGGTTCGTGCGCATGATGCGCGACTGCGGCGCGCGGATGTGCATCGCGTTGCATCCGCGTATGCCCGCAGCCGCCCGTCAAAGCGCGGCGCTGCGCGCAATGGATGCGCGCGACGACGAAGGCGACGACTGGCGCTTGAAAGGTCCGCTGGTGGTGCGCTGGAATCTCGCGGCTCATTTGCATTACGAGGAAGCGAGGGCGCGCTACGCGCCGTTCGACCGCATGGTCGACCCCGACATACCGACACGGGGCACCCTTGCGCACCTGATTCACGTTGCGATCAAGAGCGAACAGCCGAGCTTCATCATTGCAAATAACAAAGCCGAGGGCAGCGCGCCACTCACGCTCGTAGAGCTGGCAAAGGCTGTGGTTGGCTGACGCGGATGGCAGCAGTGACTGCGTTATTTTGAATGTCGCTGGCCGGCACTGTCGACGGCCAGATAGCGCACACCCTGCGCGTCAAGAAACTTTAACGCACGATCGACCGGCGTGAGCATCGCAACCGTTGCACACGCACCGGCTGCGATTGCAATCGGCGCCACCACCGATACCGAGCGCCAGAATTCCACAGGCCAGCCGGTGCGTGGATCCAGCAAATGCGAATAGCGACGCCCATCAGATTCGAAGTAACGCTCGTAATCACCCGAGGTTGCCATCGCCCCGTGCGACACCTCGAGATGCGCGATCGTGGCACCCGGGTTGCCGCGTGGATCCTGCACCGCAATTTTCCAGGCATTGCCGTCAGCGTGTGGCCCGATGATGCGCACGTCACCGCCGAGGTTGACGAGGCCATGCCGGGCCCCGAGGTCCATGAGCAGGGTCGCTGCTCGATCGGCCGCGTATTCCTTTCCGATGCCGCCAAAGTCGATCTCCATGCCGGCGTCCAAGCGCAGTGTTGGCGCGCGCCAGGTGACCTTCGACCAGCCGACATGCGTGAGCAGCCTATCGATCACTTCCTGCGATGGAACGCGCTGCGCCTTGAAATCCCACGCGCCGCGCAACACACCGCTGGTCAAGTCGAACAAGCCTTCGCTCTGCGCATGCAGAGCGGCCGCAAAATCGAGCAGAGCGGCGGTTTCGGCGTCGACGGGGATTGCTGCCCCCCCGGCGGCGCAGTTGATCGCCGTGGTGACGCTGTCGTCCCGATAGCGCGAATACTTGCTTTCGATGCGGCGCACTTCGGCAATCGCAGCATCAGACCACTCGCGCGCGACCGATTCATCAGGCGCATAGACACGCACCTGGCAGTGCGATGCCATCGCGCGAAACGCAAATGAGTACGAGGTAAGGTGCACGCGCAGCCTGTGAATGCTGCGCGATGCTAACGCGAGGGGCTACGTCTTAAAACTTCTTGCTGACGCCAACCTGATACAACTGCGCCTTGAAGTCTTGCAGACCCGGACTGCCGTCGCCACCCACGCGCCAGTCAGCGCGCTGCTCGTAATACTCGGCTTTGGCGTCGACCGACCATCCGCCGACAAACGATTTCGCCACCTTGATGCCGGGCGTGATACCGCCGAAAGCTGAAAGCCGCTGATCGCTGGTGTAGAACCCGTTCGGGTTGTTCACATAACCCGGCGGAAATGGAGGTCCCAAAGCAGCGTCGTACACCGGGTCGTAATAGAAGAACGCAGCGCTTTGACTCGTGTACCGCACACTTGGCGTCAATGTGAACCCGTATGGCAGTTCCTGGGCCCACTCGATCGTGCCGGTATGCGCGTTGATTTCCCAGTCGTCGTGATAGAAGCGATAAGACGTGCGCAGCGACGCCTTTAATCCTTCGAAATAATGATTCCAGCGAATCAACGCAGCCATCTGGTCACGCTTGTCGGGCCGCTGGTCGACGCCGAATAAAGCCTTGTACGGGTCGGTCAGATACCCGCGCTGCTGCGCATAGTAGAAATTGACTTGCGCAGTGTCGTTTTTGCTCAGCACCTGCGTGATCCCGACGATGCCGTCCACCGTCGTCTTGGTGCGCGTGAAAGCGGGTCCGTCGGCCGGAGAAATCCGATCGGACGAGTAACCCGCTCCCAGTGTGAAAGTCGTGTTCTGATCAGGCGTCGCGTGCCGCAACGTCAGGCCACCTGCAACCGACTTGTAGTCGTCTTCGGTTGAGTACGCGGCTCGCGCCGAGATTGCAGTGCGGCCAAAGTACTTGGTGATGGTGATGTCGCCAGCTGCGCGCTTGTCTTCTACGCCCTCACCGGAGGCACCCGACAGCACGGTGTGATAGTAAGGAGAAGCGCCTGTGATGTTGTCGTACACCGCACCGATCTCGAACACCCAGCTCTCGCTTATCGGCGCCAGTAAATACAACGCAGGCGACTTCACCGTGATGCGGTT
>JACCYC010000141.1 GCA_013696665.1 Burkholderiaceae bacterium
TCAGGTGGTGCTGGGTAGGCAAACGGCCGGCCGTGTCAGCAATCAATACGTCGACGCCGCGTGCCTTGGCCGCTGAGACTGCATCGAACACCACCGCTGCTGGGTCGCCACCGCTCTGTGCAATCACGGCAACGCCGTTGCGCTCGCCCCAAACGGCGAGTTGCTCGCGCGCCGCGGCGCGAAACGTATCGCCGGCTGCAAGCAGCACCGACTTGCGCTCATCCGAGAGCCATTTTGCGAGCTTTCCAATCGAGGTCGTTTTACCGGCACCGTTGATACCCGCGACCATCAGCACCAACGGCTGCGCCCTGGAAAAATCGATACGACCCTCGGCCGCCTTCAGCAACATCGCGAGCTCGTCACGAAGAGCGCTGCGCACTTCCTCTTGCGTCAGCAGTCCGTCGAGTTTGATGCGCGCTTTCAGCGCTTCGATCAGATGACTGGCGGTAGCAACGCCAACGTCGGCCGTAATCAGCGCGAATTCGAGCTCTTCAAGAAAGGCATCATCGACGACACCGCCCGAGAAGAGACCAACGATGTTGACGCGCGTCTTGGCAAGGCCCGTTTTCAGGCGCGACAGCCAGCCGCTTTTCGAACCTGCAGTAGAAGCGGGACTTATCATCGAGTAATGGCTCACACCCGATCGAAACGCGAGGCAGCGCTGCAAAGGGACGACGACAGCGCAGTGCGCGGAGAGGTTGATCAACTGTCGGCGGTCAGTGTAACAAAGCGTCGCGGCACTTCGACTCTGAAAGCGAAGACCGTGCAGCACAGCCGCTCTGGGCAACGAGACTTTAGCCGCGCGGCGCATCACGTTCGCATAATTGGCGGTCGCTGGAAACGGACCTCGCTGTCCGTGCTGGCAGTGGGGGGACTTCGGCCAACGCCCGACCGGGTGCGCGAAACACTGTTCAACTGGATCGAGCATCTGTTGCCTAACCTTGATGCGGCGAGGGGGCTCGATCTTTTTGCAGGCACCGGTGCGCTGGGCCTAGAGTTGGCCTCCCGCGGCGCGCAACGTGTTACGTTGGTGGAAAGCAACCGGCAATTATTAGAGCTATTGACGCAGACGAAGCGCAGGCTTGCGTCCGACCAGGTTGACATCATCGCGGGTGACGCGCTGTCAGTGGCGGCTCGCTGGCTCGCTGCGTCGTTCGAGGTGATTTTTGTTGACCCGCCGTTTGACTCGAACCTGCTCGCGCCTGCGGTAGCGGTCGCAGCGCGGCTCGTTTCGCCCGGTGGCGTGGTCTATGTCGAAAGCGGTGCCCCTGTCGACGATGTTCTTATTGCAGCCGCGGGACTGCAGGCCGTGCGCGCCAGCCGCGCGGGTCGCGCATTTTTCTGTTTATTGCGCCCTGTAACAGCCTAAATAATCGCCGGCCGACTGCGCCGACGGGAGACGACGATGGTGATTGCGGTGTATCCGGGAACATTCGATCCATTGACGCGTGGCCATGAGGACCTTGTGCGGCGCGCCGCTGGACTGTTCACCAAGCTCGTCGTGGGCGTGGCCGACAGTCGCGCGAAGAAACCGTTTTTTGACTTGAATGAGCGCATAGCGATTGCCCGTGAAGTCTTGTCGCACTATCCAAACGTCGAGGTGGCAGGTTTCAAAGGGCTGCTGAAAGATTTCGTACGCGAACAAAACGCGCGTGTCGTGGTGCGCGGACTGCGAGCGGTTTCGGATTTCGAGTACGAATTCCAGATGGCGGGCATGAATCGTTACTTGCTGCCCGATGTCGAAACGATGTTTCTAACACCGTCGGATCAGTATCAATTCATTTCGGGGAGCATCGTGCGAGAGATCGCGCTGATGGGCGGCGATGTCAGCAAGTTCGTATTTCCCTCCGTCGAGCGGTGGCTGAAGGCAAAAATGGCGCAGATGGGTGCAACCGACGCTGATGCCGCCTAGCGCACCGGGCGTGCGCGACGATCGCATTGATGCGTTGCGCGGTTTTGCGTTGCTCGGGATTCTGCTCGTCAACATTCAATCGTTTCTCTACGGTGCTACGAATCCAATCGGCTACTTAACGCCTGCAGCCAGCGCGGCTGATCGTGCGGCATTTTTTGCCACCGCCGCCTTCATCAATGTCAAGTTCATGCCGCTGTTTGCGATGCTGTTCGGTGTCGGGTTTTCGCTGCTATACGCGAAGTTGCTGACGCTGACTTCCACACCCAAGAAGGTCTATCGACGACGCATGGCTTTCCTGTTCGTCTTTGGCTTGGTGCACGGGATTTTTTTCTATTTTGGCGACATCACCCAGATGTACGCCGTTGCCGGCTTGGTGCTGCTGATATACGTCGAACGCAATGCTGCCGGCGTTGCGCGGGCTGCGCGAAATTGGTGGCTCGGTACGGGACTATTCACCGTACTCGTGTATTTGCTGGCTGGGCCTGCGGCGACGTTGACGTCTGCAGACCTTGAAGAAATGCAGCGCAACTTCGCGATATTCAGCGGCGCGCGTTATCTAGATCAGTTGCGCACCCGCGCGGGCGAGTTTGGCGAGCTTATCGCAGGAAATTTCTTCGGATTGCCTTTGACTGTGGCACTGATGCTGACCGGCATGCTGGCGCATCGCGCTGGCTGGCTTACAGACCGCAACGCCCGCGTATGGCGCAGCGCGCGTGTCATCGGGCTCCTGGTCGGGTTGCCTGCGGCCATTGTCTACGGCTGGCAAATGCTGTTTAACGCAGAATCGTACGGTCTTGCAATGACACCGCACGCTTCGACGCTGCCGATGATGTTCAGTGTCGCACTGGCTTTGTTCTACGCATCGGCGTTCATGCAGTGGGCACCACGTTCTTGGGTAACCGCACTGGCTCCCGCCGGCCGCATGCCGCTATCAAACTATCTGTTGCAATCGATTGCAATGGGGGCGCTGCTATCCGGGTGGGGGCTGGCACTCGGGCCGCAGCTGAGTTACTGGCAAACGTCGGCTGTTGCGTTGATGGTCTTTGTCGTGCAGGTGCTGATAAGTCGTTTGTGGCTCGGTGCATTGCAAATGAAGCAGGGGCCGCTCGAAGCGTTATGGCGCGCGTGGACCTATCATGGGCTGCAGGAGGGCAGCACGGAGTCTAGAACCGCAGGCTGAGCTTCACTGCATCGTGCGCGGACACGCAGCTGCCTGCGCCGGTCGCAATGATGGAGTTAACGCCAAATATGACGCCGCCCAATTCCGGCCGGTTGCGATATTCAGCCAGCGTAATACCTGGCTCTGCACCCGCGATGCCTGTCATCGGATCCACGTTAGGTACGGCGCAACGGATGCATGGTTTCACAACCCGCACTTGCGCCTCACCGATCGTTAGATGGTCGATATAGTCTTCTTCAAACGCGGTGACTCCATCGAGCACGATGTTTGGGCGAAAGCGATCGAGCGTGACCGCTGATTTGCCCTTGGCGAGAAGCCTCGAGTTCAAGTCGGCGAGCGAAGCAACGGAACAGATCAAGAGTGCGAATGCATCCGCAAATTTGTACGGTGCGGCAGCACCTGTGTATTTTTGATTGGAAAGCCGCCGTGTTTCCGGATCAAAGCGCAGCAGCCGGCAGCGCAAACCAAGAAACTGCGAGAACCATGCGTCGGCAATCGCGCCCTGCATGACAGCGGCCACCTGATCGTTCCATATGCGCGCACTGACTACTTCGCCTTCGGTTTCGAACGGAACATCGAGCTGCAGCATGCCTGGCGCTCGGATGCGAAGCGAGTCTGCAGTCAGCCGTGTTTCGATTAGTGCCATCGTGGGAACCTCGCGCTGACTCAAGAATTCGTCGTCGTCGTCGACGACGACCCATTCGCGATCGCCAATTCCTCTGACCTCAAGGCCCGTTTCCGCAAGTGTCGCGCGCGCTACCTCAAAGCCTCGGCACCCCTTGACTGGATACAAACGTAGCGAATCGATAATGGCTTGCACGTGCGAATCACACGTTAAAACGAAAGTGCATCACGTCGCCGTCGCGCACGACATAGTCCTTGCCTTCAAGCCTCATCTTGCCGCCGTCTTTCGCGCCCGCTTCTCCCTTGAACTTGACATAGTCGTCGAAAGCAATCGTCTCGGCTCGGATGAACCCTTTTTCAAAATCCGTGTGAATGACGCCAGCGGCCTGCGGCGCCGTCGAACCTTCGACCACCGTCCAGGCACGCACCTCTTTAGGCCCCGCTGTGAAATATGTCAGCAACCCCAGCAACGTGTAGCCGGCGCGAATCACGCGGTTTAATCCGGGCTCCTGCATTCCCATGTCAGCCAGAAAAATTGCAATGTCTTCATCGGAAAGATCGGCGATCTCCGATTCAATTTTTGCGCAGGCGGCCACCACCGGTGCATTTTCTTTAGCGGCATGTGCGCGCACCTGGTCGAGCAATGGATTATTCTCAAAACCATGTTCTTCGACGTTGGCTACATACATCGTCGGTTTCGCGGTCAATAGAAACAGGGGACGAATGATCGCGCGCTCCTCCGGATAGAGATCGACGCTGCGCACCGGCCGCGCCTGATTCAGCGCCGGCAGTATTTTTTCAAGCACGTCCACCAGTCGCTTTGCCTCTTTCGCTTCCAGGCCCTGGCCGGATTTGGCAACCTTGCTGTTTTTGGCAAGCTGTTTATCCACAGTCGCCATGTCGGCAAGCGCGAGCTCGGTGTTGATAACTTCAATGTCGGAAATCGGCTCGACCTTGCCGGACACATGCACGACGTTCGGATCGACGAAACACCGAACAATATGAGCAATGGCATCGCACTCGCGAATATTGGCTAGAAACTGATTGCCCAATCCTTCGCCCTTGCTTGCGCCGGCGACAAGGCCGGCGATGTCGACGAACTCAACCGCCGCCGGAATCAGCTTGTCCGGCTTTGCGATGGATGCGAGCGCGCGCAGCCGCGGATCAGGCACCTCGACAATGCCGACGTTCGGCTCAATCGTGCAAAACGGATAATTTTCGGCGGCGATGCCGGCCTTGGTGAGCGCGTTAAATAGCGTCGACTTGCCCACGTTCGGGAGTCCGACGATGCCGCATTTGACTGCCATTAGTGACTTCTACGATGTAAAAGTGCGATTATCGCAAGCCTGATGACCGTCTCTCTAAAACAAGTCACGCGCGAGACCGTACGCGGGGTTTGCAGGCTCGACGCGGGCGACGGCGCCACGCAGGTTGCGCCCAACGCAGTGTCGATGGCCGAGGCTTCGTTTTACGACGAGGCGTGGTTTCGCGATCTACGAAGACGACACGTTGGTCGGTTTCGTAATGCTGTACGACCCAACGCTCACCGCCCAGCCGCAGGAACCTGAATTTTTTCTTTGGCGGCTGATGATTGACAAGACACACCAGCGCAAGGGAATTGGACACGCAGCGGTTCAGTTGCTGATCAAGCATGTGCGTACTCGCCCGGGTGCGAAAAAGCTGATGGTTTCGCACGCGCGGGCGGCTGAGGCGTTGCGGCGTTTTTACGCGTCGCTGGGGTTTAGTTACACCGGCGCGGAAGAAGACGGCGAAAAAGTGATGGTTCTTACACTTTGAAGCTCCGTCTCCTTGCAACTCATCGGGTATGCAGCCGCAGCATCGCCGCGTCAAAGTCACCCTGTATCAGCAAGTCGACCGCTTTTTCGGCCCGCTCTATCGCCTCGTCGATCGCGGCTTGTTCCTCTTTGCGAGGGGGATGCAGTACGAAATCCGCGACATCCTGTTCGACTTGCAACACACGCGGATGGCCGATGCCAATACGCAAGCGCCAGAATTCTGGCGTCGAAAGTCTCGCTTGCGTGTCTTTGAGTCCGTTGTGACCGGCGGTTCCACCGCCGAGCTTCAGCTTGACGATGCCGGGTAATAGATCGAGCTCGTCATGCGCAACGACGATCTGAGACGGCAAAATCTTGTAATACAGGGCAAACGCAACGACTGCTTGCCCGGACCGATTGACGAACGTGTTCGGCTTCAACAGCCATAGCTCTTCGCCGCCGACCCGGGCGCGCGCAACGTCGCCATGAAATTTACGTTCGTTGGAGAAGCGAGCCCCTGAGTGCCGCGCGATTGCATCCGCGTACCAGAAACCTGCGTTGTGCCGCGTCGATTCGTACTCGGCACCGGTGTTGCCCAAACCGACGATCAAGCGAATGCGGTGATTGTTATCGATATCTTGCATACGTAAAAAGGGCCCACTGCCATCTTCGACAGCGGGCCCGATTGTGCCGCAGGGATCTTGGTCTTCTTATTTCTTCTTGTCCTTATCTCCTTTGTCGCCTTTGTCTCCCTTGCCACCCTTGTCTGACTTCCCAGCTGACGCTGCCGGATCGGTCGGCGCCTTCTGGGCTGTAGCGGGTACATCGGCTGCCACCGGGGCGATGGCGGTGACTTCTTCTACTGCTTCTTCTCCACGGACAGTGACCGCGACGACTGTCGGATTTTCCGTGCCCTTGAGCACCGCCGACACACCCTCCGGCATCTTCAGATCGCGTACGCGCACCGTATCGGTAACGGTCAATTCCGACAAGTCAATTTCGATGAACTCGGGCAGATCCTTCGGCAAGCAAGCGATCGCGACCTCGGACATGATGTGACTGATCAGAACGTTTTCGGTTTTCGCCGCAGGAGAACCTTCCTGTCCGGTGAAATGCAACGGGACCCGCATGTGCAGTTTCTGATCTTCAGCGACGCGCTGAAAATCGATATGCATCACCTGCAATTTATATGGATGCATCTGAACTGCGCGGAGCAGCACGCGCTCGGGTGCACCATCGAGCTCCATGTCGAGGATCGATGCGTGAAACCGTTCCTTGCGCAGCGCGTGAAACAGCGGGTTGTGCTCGACCTCGATCGCTTGCGCCTCGCCTTTGCCGCCGTACAGCACCCCGGGCACTTTGCCCGCGTGACGCAGACGGCGGCTCGCACCCGTTCCCTGCGTATCTCTCTTACTGGCAACTACTTTCATCGTTACTCCCATTGAGCAGCGGACCGCGACCAGTCACCACTGCAGTTACTCGATGAACAAACTGCTCACCGAGTCTTCGCGCGCAATGCGCGAGATCGTTTCACCCAACAGCGCCGCGCACGATAGCTGCCGAATCTTTGAACACGCCGCCGCTGCTTCGCTTAGCGGAATCGTATCGGTCACTACCAGCTCGTCAAGCACCGAATTAGAGATTCGCTCGACGGCTTTGCCCGACAAGACAGGATGAGTTGCGTACGCCATCACATGCAGTGCGCCGGCATCGCGCAGTGCCTGCGCGGCATGACACAGCGTATTGGCAGTGTCGACCATGTCATCCATGATGACGCAGTTACGGCCTCTGACCTCGCCGATGATGTTCATCACTTCGGCAACGTTGGCGCGAGGCCGACGTTTGTCGATGATCGCAAGGTCGGCTTCCGCCGTCTTGGCAATCGCACGGGCGCGCACCACGCCGCCGATGTCGGGCGACACAACGACGAGATTATCGAAATTGTGTTTCCACAAGTCGCCCAGCAGAATTGGCGCCGCGTAAATGTTGTCGACGGGGATATCAAAAAACCCCTGGATCTGATCAGCGTGCAGGTCCATGACGAGCGCACGATTAACGCCGGCGACCTGCAGCATGTTCGCCACCACCTTGGCGCTGATCGCAACGCGCGCACTTCTGGGGCGCCGATCCTGCCGCGCGTAACCGAAATAGGGAATCGCCGCCGTGATGCGACCCGCCGAGGCGCGCTTCAGCGCATCGGCCATGATCAGCAGCTCCATCAGATTGTCATTGGTCGGCGCGCAGGTGGATTGCAAAACAAAAACATCCTTGCCGCGCACGTTCTCGAACAGCTCGACCATGACTTCGCCGTCGGAGAAGCGCGATACCTGCGCTTTGCCGAGGCGGATGTTCAACTGATGGGCGACAGCGGTCGCAAGCCGCGGATTCGCGTTGCCCGTGAACACCATCAAGTTGTCGGGGACCATCTGCATCGGCGGGCCTGTTAACAAACTCGCTGGAAGTGCGCATCACGCACATTTCCGGCGATTTCTGGCTGGGGAGGAAGGATTCGAACCTTCGAGTGCCGGAATCAAAATCCGGTGCCTTAACCAGCTTGGCGACTCCCCAAAACTAATTCGTTCTGCAATAACGGTTT
>JACCYC010000172.1 GCA_013696665.1 Burkholderiaceae bacterium
ACTAGGAAAACAATGAGAGTCCGTGCCGCAGTCCTGACTTCAATTGTTGCCATGGGCGCCGCCTGCACGACAACGACGACCACGACCGTCAGCAACGAAGGCACGTCGAAGATAACGAACGCCGACCGCTCCTCGCGCGTCACCGGCGCCGATTTGCGAACCAGAGCGCAGGCACGCACCGATCTCGCAGCCGGTTACTACCGAAACGGTCAGCTTGCGGTCGCGCTGGAGGAGGCCCGGCGTGCCGCCGCGATCGACACGAGCTACGCGGAAGCGTACGGCTTGCTGGGCCTGATCTACATGGACATGAAGGAACCGCGCGACGCCGAGGAAAACTTTCAGCGCGCGCTGAAGCTCGATGCCGGAAACTCCGAGCTGAACAACAACTACGGCTTCTTCCTTTGCGATACCGGCCGCGAGCGCGAGTCGGTCGACTATTTCAATCGCGCGATTCGCGATCCACTCTATCGCACACCGGCGCGTGCGAATCAGAACGCAGGCTCGTGCTTGATGAAGGTCAAGGATTACGAAGCCGCGGAGCGATACCTTCGCCGCGCGTTCGAGCTCGATGCGGGTTTGGCGGTGCCGAAATTTTTGCTCGCGCGGCTCTACCTTGCGACGAATCAGGTCGAGAAAGCCACTTTTTATTACAACATCCTGGCCAAATCGATCGAATCTTCCGCTGAAAGTTTATGGCTCGGACTGCGCGTCGCCCGAGCAAACGGCGATCTGCGCACCGAGAGTCAGCTGGCCAACGAGTTACGCCAACGCTTCCCGCAGGCCTCAGAGACCGCGGCGCTGGCACGCGGTGCATTCGATAACTAGGCGATGAACGAGCCATCGCTGGTCACAAGCGAGCGTGCGATGCCGGGTGCGCAAAGTGCCGAGTCGACAATCGTGGCGAATGCGGTCGCGCCCGAAGATTATGGTGCACGGCTGGCATGGGAGCGTGAGCGCGCGGGCCTCGGCGTCACCGACGTCGCGGCAATTCTGCGCCTGCATCCAAACCAGGTGCGCGCCATTGAGCAGGAGGACCTGACGCGCCTTCCTGAACTGGCCTACGTGCGCGGTTTCATTCGCAGCTATGCGCGCGCACTTAACATTGATCCAGCACCGATTCTGAGCGACCTGAATGCGAAGCTGGCGACCGCACCTCTTGCCGGTGAAGGTACACCGACGAACTACGCGCTGTCTCGAGGCGGGGAGCGCGAGCGCACTTCGGGTTTGATCGTTGCGTTTGCCGTGATCGGCCTGATCGTGCTTGGCGTGCTTGGACTGCAAGTAACGCAGCGCGACGCCCCGGCGCCCGCAACCACCGCTGCGGTCCCTGTGGCACCTTCATCAAGCGCTGCCACGCAAGCCGCACCGATACCGGGCGAGGCGCCGACCGTACCGCAAACTGAGGTTGCGGCTCCCGCGACCTCAACCGTCGAACCCTTTCCACCCGCTGACACCCAAGCTGCGGTGGGTACGGTGGCCGGCGCGGTCGCGCCCGTGCTGATGCTGCGCTTCGACGGCGCCTCGTGGGTCGAAGTGACCGACGCGACCGGCAAGATCTTGCTGTCTCAATTGAGTGCAGTGGGCGGTGAGCATGCACTCGACGGAGCATTGCCACTCAACGTTGTAATCGGCGACGCGAACAAGGCAACAGTTGAGGTGCGTGGCGAGGCGCTCAATCTCGTTCCGGTAACAAAGAACAACGTTGCCCGCTTCACCGTTCGATAATTTTCTGTGAACGCGCCGGTCGAGCCACTGGATTGTTTGCCGCAGGTTGGCCAGCCCGCCGGACGGCGTAGCACCCGCCAGGTGGTGGTGCAATGGGGCGATCGCCGTGTGCACATTGGCAGTGCTGCTCCGATCGTCGTGCAGTCGATGACCAATACGGACTCGGCCGATGCGATTGCCACTGCAATCCAGGTCAAGCAACTCGCGCAAGCCGGCTCGGAAATTGTTCGGATCACTGTGAATTCGCCCGAAGCGGCCGCCGAAGTTGCGCCGATTCGCGAGCAGCTCGACAAGATGGGAATCGACGTGCCGCTCGTAGGCGACTTTCATTACAACGGTCACAAGCTGTTGACACAGTTTCCCGCATGCGCAGAGGCGTTGTCGAAGTACCGCATTAATCCAGGCAATGTGGGCCGCGGTGCCAGAGGCGACGATAACTTTGCGCAGATGATCGAAGTGGCGTGTCGCTTTCGCAAGCCCGTGCGCATTGGCGTCAACTGGGGCAGCCTGGATCAGGAACTGCTCGCTAAAATGATGGACGAAAACGCGCGTCGCCATTCGCCACTCAGTGCCAAGGCTGTGCTGCGCGAAGCGCTGGTTCAATCGGCGGTTGCAAGCGCTGAGCGCGCGCGCTCGCTCGGATTGGGCGCCGACATGATCTGTCTGTCCGCAAAAGTCAGCGGTGTGCAGGATCTGATCGCGGTGTATCGCGAACTGTCGCGTCGCTGCGATTACCCGTTGCATCTTGGGCTCACCGAGGCGGGCATGGGCAGCAAAGGGATCGTTGCCTCGACCGCGGCACTATCAGTGCTACTCCAGGAAGGAATCGGTGACACGATTCGCGTTTCGCTGACGCCGGCGCCGGGCGAGTCGCGCACGACCGAGGTACAGGTGGCGCAAGAGATTTTGCAGACAATCGGACTGCGCGCATTCACCCCGATGGTGGTCGCGTGTCCCGGATGCGGGCGCACAACGAGTACGTTTTTTCAAGAGCTGGCCGACGACATTCAATCGTGGCTGCGCGCTCAGATGCCACGCTGGCGCGCCGCTCATCCAGGAGTTGAGTCGATGAGCGTTGCCGTGATGGGCTGCGTGGTCAATGGTCCGGGCGAAAGCAAGCACGCCAATATCGGCATCAGCTTGCCGGGCTCCGGTGAAGCGCCTGTGGCCCCCGTGTTTATCGACGGCGTTCGCACCGTGACGCTAAAGGGTGAGCACATAGCCGCGGAGTTTCAGGCCATCGTTGACGAGTACGTGCGCCGTACATACTCGTTCGCCGCAAGTCCTGCGCCTCACTAAGCGATGGCGACGTTGAAGCTTGCCGCGGTACGCGGCATGAATGATTTGTTGCCTGCCGCTTCGCCCGTGTGGGAATGGTTCGAAGCGCGGGTTTTAGACTGGGTGCGTTCGTACGGTTATCAGCTGATCCGTACGCCGATCCTGGAACACACCGACCTGTTCGTGCGCGGCATCGGCGCCGTCACTGATATCGTCGAGAGGGAGATGTACTCGTTCGAAGACCGGTCGAATCAGGAACGGCTCACGTTGCGCCCCGAGTTCACGGCGGGTACCGTACGCGCCGCGATCGAGCATAGCCTTACATATGACGGCCCGAAGCGTGTCTGGTCGATGGGCCCACTGTTTCGTCACGAACGTCCGCAGCGCGGGCGCTTTCGCCAATTTCATCAGGTCAACGTCGAGGCACTTGGGTTTGCGGGGCCCGATATCGATGCTGAGCACATGGTGATGCTGGCGCGCTTGTGGAAGATCCTCGGCGTGACCGGCGCGCGCCTCGAAATCAATTGCCTGGGCGAGTCTGATGAGCGCATGAAGCATCGGGTCGATCTGGTTAAATATTTCGAGCAACGCGAGGCTGAGCTCGACGCCGACTCGAAGCGGCGGCTGACGTCCAACCCGCTGCGTATTCTGGATTCGAAAAATCCGGCAATGGCAACGCTGCTAAACGAAACCCCGCAAATCACGCAGTACCTGGGTGTTGCATCCCGCCGCCACTTTGACGGATTGCAGGACCTCTTGGCAAAAGCGGGCGTGGAGTTCCGCGTAAATCCGCGACTGGTGCGCGGACTCGATTACTACAACCTCACCGTGTTCGAATGGATCACCGACCAGTTGGGGTCGCAGGGAACGTTATGCGGCGGCGGACGCTACGACCCGCTGACCGAACAGCTTGGAGGTAAGCGGACGCCCGCGATCGGATTCGCAATCGGGGTCGAGCGGGTGATTGAATGTCTGACTCAATCCGGGAACATCGATGCGACCGCGCACACCGATGTTTATGTGTTGCACCAGGGCGGTGAGACGGCGTCGCAGGCATTCCTGGCCGCGGAACAATTACGCGATGCCGGACTGGACGTGATATTTCATGCGGGAGACGCAAGTTTGAAGTCGCAAATGAAGAAGGCCGATGCGAGCGGCGCCGAGTTCGCCGTCATCATCGGGGAAGCCGAACTGGCCGCCCAGTCGGCGGCTGTTAAGCCGCTGCGGGCGCGCGCTGCCGAGCAGCGTATTGTGCCGCTCGCAAACTTGGCGGATACCCTAGTGAGCGCGCTCAGCGAGATTGAAGAATAACGATTGAAGAATAACGACACGGACAACGCAATGGCTTACGACTTACAAGAGCAGGAACAGCTTGACGAGCTGAAGGCATGGTGGGACAAGTACGGCAGTCTAATTATGCTGGTTGCGATTCTGGCGCTGCTGTCGTTTGCAGCTTTCCATGGATGGCGTTGGTATCAGCGCAATCAGGCCGAAGAAGCGGCGGGTGTCTACGCTGAGCTGGAGCGCGCAATGACGGCACGCGAAGCCGAGCGCGTGAATACCCTCAGCGCAACGCTGACTAGCAAATATGGCGGCACGTTATATGGACCCATGGCCGCGCTGCAGGCGGCGCGCTGGTATGCGCAAAGTGGTGACACCGCCGCAGCGCGCTTGCGTTTGCAATGGGTCGTCGATCACTCAGATTATCCCGAAATCGTCGCCGTCGCCCGAGTGAGGCTTGCGGGTGTGCTGCTTGACGAGAAAAATTACGACGACGCGCTTAAGGTTCTCGACGCCGCTAGCCCGGGCGTCGATGCGGCGGCGGTTGCCGATCGCCGTGGCGATGTGCTCTTTGCGCAAAACAAAATCGAAGAAGCGCGCTTGGCGTATCGCGACGCATTGACGAAGGCCGATGTCCAGCATCCGCTGCGGCAGTTAATCCAGTTGAAGCTCGATGCGTTGCCCCCGACTGCGACCTCATGATGAATAGATCAATGCCTGCACCTACACATCAGAAGTTTCGGGTAACGGGACTGAAGCGATCGGCGTGGGCGCTGCTCGTCCCCGCCTTTTGTTCTGTTGCTGGCTGTTCGTGGCTGCCCTCATGGATGGGGGGCACACCCTCTCGTGTTGTTCAACCCACCCCGCTGACCGAGCTGAAACCGACGCTCAACGCGCGCGTCGCATGGCGTACATCGGTCGGGCCGAGCCGCAGGGATGTGTTGCAGCCGGCGGTGGTGGAAAACGCGGTTTACGTCGCCGCTTCCGACGGCGCGGTTGTACGACTTTCTCCCGACAGCGGCCAGATTGTCTGGCGCAGCGACATCAAGGCACCGATAAGCGCTGGCGTCGGCAGCGATGGGTTCACGGTTGCAGTGGGCACCGCGCGCGGCGGAGTTGTCGCGCTGGGTGCAGACGGCATCGAAATTTGGCGTTCGCAGATTGGTGGCGAGATGCGATCGCCGCCGCTGGTTGGGCGCGATCTAATCATTGTTCGCTCGACCGATTACAGAATCACAGCGCTGGACGCGGCGAGCGGCAAGCGGCGATGGACGTACCAGCGCGCCAATGTCCCGCTGACGTTGCGCAGCCCGACCGAACTTGTCTATGCCGGTGATCTGGTCATCGCCGGCTTCCCAGGCGGAAGATTGGTTGCACTGAATAGCGCCAACGGGGCGGTTCGTTGGGATGTTGCTGTTTCGGAGCCACGCGGTGCGACCGAAGTGGAGCGCCTGGCCGACGTCGTCGGCGCTCCGCTCGTCATCGGCGGGGAAGTCTGTGCAGCGTCTTATCAGGGGCGGGTCGCGTGTTTTGCGGCAGCTAACGGCAACCTTCGTTGGTCGAGCGAAATCTCTGCAGGATCCGGGCCGGCGGTGGACGATAAACGTGTGTATGTCGTCGATTCAAAATCCAATGTGATGGCCTTCAACCGCGCTGCGGGGTCAATCGCCTGGAAGCAAGAGAAGCTACTGCACCGCGCGATGTCGGCGCCATTGGCTTTGAATCGTGCGATCGTGACCGGTGATTATGCGGGCGCGGTCCATTTCCTGGCGCCCGAGGATGGGGCACTGGTTGCGCGCGTCATGCTTCCCGCCGATATTGTAGCTACACCGCGCGCGCTCGGTGGCGGCGCGGTGTTGCAGGCGCGTGATGGAACGGTTGCGCTGATCGTCATCGAATAGAAGCGGACGGCAGCGCCGTCCTGGACCGCTTATGAAACCCGTAGTGTCGATCGTTGGCCGGCCCAACGTTGGCAAGTCGACTCTGTTCAATCGGTTAACGCACTCGCGCGCGGCACTCGTTGCGGACTTTCCGGGGCTCACTCGAGACCGGCACTACGGCGAAGGACGTGTCGGCCCGCGCGATTACATTGTCATTGACACCGGCGGCTTCGAGCCGGTGAACGCCGAGGGCATCGTGCGCGAGATGGCCGCTCAGACAGAGCAGGCGATCGCCGAGTGCGATGTGGTGATCTTCGTGCTTGATGCACGCGAAGGGTTGACGGGCCAGGATGCGCGCATCGCGGCGCGGCTTCGTGTCGCCGCGCGCCCAGTCGTCCTGGCGGTGAACAAAGCCGAGGGACTATCCGAGCAAGCCGCAGCGGAATTTCACGAACTCGGTCTCGGCGAGCCCTGGCTGATCTCGGCTGCGCACGGCGACGGTGTGCAAACGCTGATGCAGATAGCGCTTGAGGACTTCGTCCAAGCAGAAGCGCAAGAAGAGGCAGGGGGCGATGCAGTTGCTGGCGACCGGCGAATTCGCGTTGCAGTAGTGGGCAGACCCAACGTAGGCAAATCGACACTTATCAATGCTGTGCTGGGCGAGGAACGGCTGATCGCTTTCGACAAGCCGGGCACCACGCGCGATTCAATTGAAATTGAATTCGATTACGACGGCAGCAAGTTCACGCTGATCGACACCGCCGGGATCCGCAGGCGCGGCAAAGTCTTCGAGACTGTTGAAAAATTCTCCGTCGTCAAGACGTTGCAGTCGATTGCTGACAGCAACGTCGTCATTCTGTTACTCGACGCGGCATCTGAGATTGCCGACCAGGACGCGCATATCGCAGGCTTTGTGCTCGAAAGCGGCCGCGCGATGGTGGTTGCGGTCAACAAATGGGACGGGCTTGACGCCTATCGGCGCGAGCGCATCACGCATGAGATCGAACGCAAGCTTCATTTTCTTCGCTGGGCGCGCTTCCACCAGGTCTCGGCGCTGAAGAAAACAGGGCTCAAGCCGCTGATGCGATCGGTATCGGAGGCGTACAAGGCCGCCTTTGTACGATTGCCCACGCCGAAGCTCACGCGCGCGTTGCTTGCTGCGGTAGCGCGCCAGCAGCCAGCCCGCGCGGGTCATTCGCGACCCAAGCCGCGTTATGCACATCAAGGCGGGCACAATCCGCCGATCATCATCGTGCACGGCAATTCGCTGAGCCAGGTATCGGACCCGTATCGACGCTATTTGGAAGGGCAGTTTCGCGAGCAATTTGATCTCACCGGGACGCCGTTGCGAGTGGAATTTCGAACTAGCAGAAACCCGTACGCCGAATGACGATCTGAGTTTGCCACGG
>JACCYC010000194.1 GCA_013696665.1 Burkholderiaceae bacterium
CGCGAGGCGCTGCTGCACGCGGTGTTTCGCCAAAACTACGGCTGCTCGCACCTGATCGTCGGGCGCGATCACGCCGGCGTCGGCAAGTACTACGGTCCGTTCGACGCGCACCGCATCTTCGATGAGATTCCGCCGGGCTCGCTCAAGACGCAGCCGCTGAAGATCGATGTTGCGTTCTGGTGCTATGCGTGTGGCGGGATGGCGTCGGGCCGCACCTGTCCGCACGGGCAAGAGGACCAGTTGCAGGTGTCAGGCACGCAGCTGCGCAAATGGCTCTCCGAAGGCAGCGCGGTGCCACCGGAGTTCTCGCGGCCGGAGGTTCTCGAAATCCTGCGAGAGTATTACGCGGGTCTCGCGGATGAAGAGAAGTCGAAGTAAAGCTCGCAGGCATTCGGCGCGATAGCTCGCCAACTTATTGCAGCGATGCGGGCATCATCGTCGATGCAGGCTTGGGAGTGACGTCCCTGAAGAGGGGCGATCAATATCGACGATCTGATCACCCGTGTGTTCCCGCTCGATCGAATCAACGAAGGGTTTGACCTTACGCTTGACGGCAAGTCCATTCGGACGGTGGTCACATATTGATTCAGCAGAAGACTCATCAGAGAGGAAATTCACAATGACGCAATCAGTTTCCGTTCATCCAGCAATAGACCCGGGACTCAAACCGGCCGCTTCGAATTTCACTGGCGGAACGTTGTCCTGCAAATGTTCCGACAAGAAGGTCACCGTATCGATCAAGGGCCAGTGCGCCCACAATCACGTTTGTGGCTGCACCAAGTGCTGGAAGCCGGGCGGCGCGCTGTTTTCGCAGGTCGCCGTCGTGCCGCGTGACAATCTCAGCGTGACCGCCAACGAGGACAAGCTCGGGGTAGTGGACCCGAACGCGACGATCAAGCGCTACGCCTGCCGGGACTGCGGCGTGCACATGTACGGTCGCATCGACAACAAGAATCATCCGCTGTATGGCGTGGACTTCATCCATACTGAACTGTCCCCCGAGCAGGGTTGGGCGCCACCAGAATTCGCGGCATTCGTCTCTTCGATCATCGAGGCCGGGGCCGATCCCGACAACATGGGCGTGGTCAGGGACAGGCTGAAGCAGCTTGGCCTGGAACCCTACGATTGCCTGTCGCCGCCGCTGATGGATGCCATTGCCACGCACACGGCCAAGGCTGCAGGCAAGGCTGCTCGCGCATGACAAGTACGGGCTCGGGCAGTCTAGGGAAGTATCGCCGGCGGTAGCCGGGTAAGTGCCGCACGTTCCGCCGTTGCCCTGCCGTTCAGCGCGAATCCCAGCAAACGCCCGGCGCGGTCCAGGTAGTCGTGGCATTTCTCGGTGTTGGTGTGGACCATATCGGCGTCGCCGATGTCGACCATGCGGACTTTGTCCGCGGGCATGTAAATCTCGTGGTCTTCGAAGTCAGAGGCGCCGCTGTCACCGAAGGCGAACAGTGTCGAGGCATCGCGGATCGATCGTGGTCCGAAGCCGCGCCAGCGCGCCACTGAGTTCGTAGTCAACCGAAAAATCCGACAGCTGCTACGGAGCGTCCTGCGTTGCGGCCATGCGTTGCTGCGCAAACTCCACGAAGCCGCTGACGAGCCGCGAATGGAATCTTTCCTTCGGATACACCACCGACAGATGCCGTATCAGCCGCGGTGATAGCGGTATGCGGACCAGCTCGCCGAGGCGAACTTCTCTGACCACCGTGGCGCGCGACATGATGGCAAAGCCCAGTCCCGTTGCCGCCAATCCCTTCATTGCTTCCGGGCTGCCTGCTTCCATCACGACCTGAAGCGAGTCGGACGCGAGGCCGGTCTTTTGCAGGTAATGGTCGATGACTTCGCGTGTCCCGGAACCGAGTTCGCGGCTGATGTAGGCGTGTTCGGTGAGCGATTGAGGCGTTGCCGATTTCTGCTTCGCCAGCGCATGCGACGGCGCGCACACGACCTGCAGCTCGTCCTCGCAGCAGATGTCGGTCGCCAACGTTGGCAGGTGCGAATCGCCCTCGATGAAACCGACGTCGAGAGTGCGCTCCGCGACCCGCTCCTGGACCGCTTCCGAATTGGCCACGAAGAGCCGCGGCACGACTGCCGGATGGCGCACTTTGAATTCTCCGAGAATCTGCGGCAGCAGAAAGTCGGCGATCGTGGTGCTTGCGCCAATCAACAGCGGGCCGGTCGTCTGCCCGCTCAGTTCTTTCATGCGCGAGTCGAGCTCGGCTGAGAGTGCAAGGAGGCGCTCGGCGTAGTCGAGCGCGACGGCGCCGGCAGTCGTCAAAGTGATGCGCCCGTGCGCGCGATCGAACAGGCGCGTGTTCAGCTGTTCTTCGAGCTGCCGGATCTGAAAAGTCACGGCCGGCTGCGTCATGAACAACGCGTCGGCCGCCTTGGTGAACGACAGGTGCTTCGCGACTGCGTGGAAGACCTGGATGCGCCGGTCTGCCATCGTTAGGGAAGCTCTGCATAAGCTACGGCGCGCCCCGATCTTGCGCCTGCGGTGCCGCATTTAGCTTCAACGCGCGTACCTCTCGTACGCCTGCGCTCCTCGGCGCAACCTCGGGGCTGCTCGCCACGCTTCTGCAGAGTTCCCTCAAACGCAGTTATGTTCGCAGTAACTCGAAGCCCTAGACGATGCGGTGAACAGAAAGCTTCGACATCTTCCACTCGCGCGATTTCGTGTCGTATTCGGATCCGGTGAAGCAGTGCCATTCGCTGTCGTCGAGCTTCGGATAATCACTGCAATAGTAATAGACTGGCCAGCGGGTTTCCTGCCGGAACAGCGTGCGGCGGCTCTCTCTACGCGCGGCTGCTGCTCGCCAGTCGTCTCAACGTTCCGGCGCGGCGACCACGAGCTTGGGGAACATCTGCGCAAGCATTACGGAATGCGTCGATCACACTGACGCGCCGCCAATCTTCATTCGCGTTGCGCTTTAGGTGGCGGCTGTGCGGACTTGAAATAGCATCGTCTCAAGGTCACCGAGAACCCATGTGCGCGGCGCGGCGAGACCTCCGACCGTACCTGGGTTGACGAGCCAAGTCGCGCTGTCCTTAACGTTGCCGACGCGCTCAGCGCCGGCGACGTGCGAATGGCCGCAGCAGACGAGGTCCCACTCACCAGTGCACGCCATTGCGTAACCGTACTCGGGGTAGTGAACAACGAAGATCCTTCTTCCGTTCAAGTTCAGGCGAGCGTCTGCGCCGTGGTACCGCAGCAGCCCCCCGCTTTCATAAGCCCAGCGGCTGAGCGACACAGGATCGCCGAGGTTGTTGCCGTGGATTACGTGAATCGGCAGTCCGACGTCCATTGCAGCGCGCAGGGTCTGTGTGCCGATGATGTCTCCGCAATGAATCACGGCTGCGGCGCCTTCGGCTGCGCCCGCACGTACCGCTTGTGCGAGCGCATCGGATCGATCGTGGCTGTCGGAGACGATGCATAATTTCATGGTCACGATCGTAGCGCACGCACATACTGCTGGTAAGCGCTTTTGGGCCGCGCACTCGCGAATCCGGATACGCATTGACTGCATGCATCGCATCTATAGGCATGCTCGGCCAGCTGTGCCGTCGCGAGTTCCTTGCTTGACGATGCACCTTGAACTCGCCGAGGATACGGGGGCAGGAGAAACTCGGCGATTGTCCGTGCTGGCGCCGATGTCAGCGGACCGGCAGTCCGTCCACTCAGTTCCTTGACCCGCGTGTCGAGCTCAGCGTACAACGCGAGAATGTCTTGGAGCTACCTATCGCGACGTGCCACTCGTGCGCGCAATATGAGTGATGGCTTATCGACGGATAAACGAGTTGAATTGGCGGACATGCGAAGCGCGTGGCACATTCGAGATCCGTTGCGAACGTGGACCCGACGCTTCCGAGCGGGCGTTTTTTTTGTGCGGATGGCGCGTCAGCACGATCAAGAGAGGGAGATTCCATGCCAAGTATCAATCCATTCGCCGTCGCGGGCGCGTCGTTGCCTGCCGGCTTCCTGCAGGGGTTTCTGGGCGTGATGGCTCTGGCCGTGGTGATAGGCACGCTGTTCGACATCATTCACAAGGGTAGCGCAGGTTATTTTTTCACCAACATGCGCAAGTCAAGGGCGAAGGGCCGCAAGGTGGGCGGCGGCGAGCTCGTCTCGATCGCCGTGAAGACCGCGGTAGTCGACGTGCTCGCTTCGGGAGAGTTCTGTAACCCGAAACGTCGGGTGGCGCACCTGCTCGGCATGTATGGGTTCATCTTCTATCTGGTGGCCTCTGCGGTCATGGTGTTCCGATACCCCACTGGGGCGACAGCCACGCCGGAGATCTGGCCGCTGCTGTGGTGGATCGGTGCCCTGATGGTGCTTGTTGGCGGCTACTGGTTCTGGTTCTTCATCCGGGTTGACGTCGCCTCCGAAGGCCACTCTCCGTTCCGTCTAGCGAAGGCGGACCTCTTCGTTCTGTCGCTGCTGGTGAGCGTGACTCTCGCGGTCGCCTGGGCCGCTACGGGCGCTGGCGTAGGCGTGCTCTTCTGGCTCTACATCCTTGCGACTATCGTGCTCTTTGTCGGCGTGCCGTGGTCGAAGTTCGCCCACATGTTCTTCAAGCCGGCGGCAGCCTTCGAAAAACGGGTATCCCAGGCCGACGGCACGGCCGAGAACCTGCCGACGCAGACGCGTGACGATCCGGAGCAACGAAACCGGCATTCCATGGAACTGCTGCGAGACGCTCCGATGGACATGGGACTCGGCATCAAGCGCGAGGCCCCGCGTCACTTTTGAAAAAGAAAACAGACAACAATTTCATCAAGAACCGCTCAAGGAGCCACTCATGCCTACCTTCGTCTACATGACGAGGTGCGACGGATGCGGACACTGTGTCGACATCTGTCCATCGGACATCATGCACATCGACGAGACGTATCGTCGCGCTTACAACATCGAACCGAACATGTGCTGGGAGTGCTACGCCTGTGTGAAGGCTTGTCCCCAGAATGCGATCGATGTCCGCGGATATGCGGATTTCGCCCCGCTCGGTCACAGCGTTCGTGTCGATCGCGACGAACGCAAAGGCACGATCGCGTGGAAGATCAAATTCCGGGACGGCACGGAGAAAAACTTCCTGTCTCCGATTACGACGAAGCCGTGGGGGACCGCGATCCCCAAGCTGGCCGATGTTCCCGCGCCCAGCAAGGAAATGCGCGACAGCCAGCTCTTGTACAACGAACCCAAATACATCCGTCTCGATGACGGCGGCCTGCGGACACTCAAGGACGCCGGCCTCGAGCTCAAGCAAGGCGTGTACTACTAATGGCCTACCAGACGATCATCGAAGACAACATCGACATTCTCGTCGTCGGTGCGGGTCTTGGGGGCACGGG
>JACCYC010000208.1 GCA_013696665.1 Burkholderiaceae bacterium
ACGGCTCGTCTCTGGCACCGATGTCGGCGTGGATGCTGCTGCAGGGGCTGGAGACGTTGCACGTGCGGATGGAGCGTCATGTGCAGAACGCGCGCCGCGTGGCCGAGTTTCTTGCAGCGCACCCACGCGTGGAGTGGGTCAACTGGCCGGGACTGGAGTCGAGTCCGCACTACCCGCTGGCCACGAAATATCTCCGCTCGATCGACGGCGAACCCGGCGCATCGAGCGTGATGACTTTCGGGATCAAGGGCGGCGCCGCGGCGGGCGTGAAGTTCATCGACGGCCTGCAGTTCGTGTCGCACCTGGCGAACATCGGCGATGCGAAGTCCCTGGTGATCCACCCTGCATCGACGACGCACCGCCAGCTGTCCGAGGACGAGCAGCGCGCCGCCGGTGTGCTGCCGGAAATGGTGCGGCTGTCGATCGGCATCGAGTCGATCGACGATATTCTGTGGGATATTGAACAGGCGCTGAACAACAGCGGCTGATCAGAAGCCGACCGCGGCCTTCCCCTTCAGCGCAAGTAACTTGCGCGCGTCATCCGGTGTTGCTACCTCGAGGCCCAACCCTTCGATGATCTGCCGCACCGCGCGCACCTGCGCAGCATTCGATTCGGCGAGCTTGCCAGGTCCGAGCCACAAACTGTCTTCGAGCCCGACGCGCACGTTGCCGCCCATTGCTGCCGACATCGCAGCAATCGGCAACTGATTGCGGCCGGCACCCAGCACGCTCCAGCGATACTGATCGCCGAACAAGCGGTCTGCCGTGCGCTTCATATGCGCGACATCGTCCGGATGCGGGCCGATGCCACCCAGGATTCCGAACACGCTTTGAATGAACAGCGGCGCCTTGACGGTGCCGCGATCGAAGAAGTGCTTGGCGGTGTACAGGTGGCCGATGTCGTAGCACTCGATCTCAAAGCGCGTCGCGTTATCGGCACACGAGGTCAGGATGTGCTCGATATCGCGAAACGTATTCTTGAACACGCGATCGAACGAACCTTCGAGGTACGGTCGCTCCCAGTCGAATTTGAAATCCTTGAAGCGCGCGAGCATCGGATACAGGCCGAAGTTCATCGAACCCATGTTCAGCGACGCGACTTCGGGCTTCAGCTGCAGCGCCGGCTGCAAGCGCTCCTCGACCAACATCGTCGGTGCGCCGCCGGTCGTGAAGTTGATGACGACGTCGGAGCGGCGCGCGATCTCGGGCGCGAACTCGAGAAAATATTTTGGATCCTGTGTCGGGCGACCATCGACCGGATCACGCGCGTGCAGATGCACGATCGCGGCGCCCGCCTCGGCGGCGGCGACCGCAGCGTCGGCAATTTCCTTCGGTGTGACCGGCAGATGCGGCGACATCGAAGGCGTGTGAATCGCGCCGGTCACGGCGCACGTGATGATCACCTTGCGTGATGCTCTGCTCGTTTCGGCCATTCGTTCTCCAGGGAGGAACAGTCTATTTTTCGATATCCAGTTTGTGCCGCCGCAGCGCCAACAAGCGCCGGTCTCGCCACTCGGTGCGCCGATCACGTTGCACGGCGGTCAACGGCGCACCGAGCGCGGCAGCCACGCGCTCGGCGCTCGCTCCTTCCCACACCGAAGGCGGCGCGGGATCCACCGCGAGCCGGCGGTAAAAGCCGCTGTAGCGCGTGCAGTAGTCGGCCACCCCTCCCGGCGCATTGAGCTCGATCGTTTCGAACGGACCCATGAACGACCAGCGCATGCCGAGGCCGTCACGCACCGTCTTGTCGAGATCGTCCGGCGAAATGACGCCATCGGCTACCAGGCGCATCGCTTCGGTCAGCAAAGCGCCCTGCAGCCGGTTCAGCACAAAGCCTTCGATCTCGCGCCGCACGAGGACCGGCACCTGGCCGAGCGATTCCATCGTTGCCCGCGCGCGATCCAGCGTGACTGCGCTGGTCCAGGGCGCGCCGCATAGCTCGACCACCGGCACCAGATGCGGGGGATTGACCGGATGCGCGACCAGGCAACGTGCGCGTCCGGCAAGATCTGCCGTGAACTGCGAAGCAACGATCGCAGACGTGCTGCTGGCGAGTATTGCATCTGGAAGTGCAAGCCGGTCGAGTTCGGCGAACACGCTGCGCTTGATCGCAACATCCTCGGGCAGATTTTCCTGCACCCAGCTCGCGTTGACGACCACATCGTCGAGCGCCTCGCAAAACGCAATGCGTTCGAGCGTCAGGCGCGCATCGACCAGCATGCGTGCGTGCTCCTGCTCCGCAAGTGCCTGCTTGATCAGGTCACGCGCAGCCGACAGTTGTGCCGGCGCCGCGTCGTAAAGACGCACGTTCCAGCCGCCGCGCGCGAACACGACCGCCCACGCGCGACCTATCAATCCAGCGCCGACAATCGCCACATTCTGTTTGTCTACATCCACAGCACCTGCCTCCGGAGTTCGAGGTTATC
>JACCYC010000209.1 GCA_013696665.1 Burkholderiaceae bacterium
TCGAAGTGTTGAACAAGACAGACGAAAATGCCGGCGAGTGGGGACGCGCTGCGACCAACGATCTGATCCGTACGCGGATTCGCATCAAGTCGCTGAACTTCATGCGCGGCCGGACGTTCATCAGCAAATACTTGATCATCGACGAAGCGCAGAACCTGACGCCCAAGCAGATGAAGACGCTGGTGACACGCGCCGGGCCCGGTACCAAGGTGCTGTGCCTTGGCAATATTGCGCAGATCGACACGCCGTATCTGACCGAGGGCTCTTCCGGGCTCACTTACGTGGTCGATCGTTTCAAGGGCTGGCCGCACGCTGGCCATGTCACTTTGCAGCGCGGGGAGCGCTCACGGCTTGCCGATTACGCCGCCGAGATTTTGTAGCTGCTGACTGTTCGCGCCAATCCTTAGCTGAGCGCTGCTTTGTTTGCCATCGAGCCGCCGATCGAGCCGATGCTCGCAAAACTCGGTGGGCAGTTGCCGGAAGAAGGCGACTTTTTGTTTGAACCCAAGTGGGACGGATTTCGCGCGATCGTCTTTCGCAGCGCGTCGGACGTCTTCATTCAAAGCCGCGACCTGCGACCACTCGATCGCTATTTTCCGGAGTTGCACGAGACGTTGCTGGACAAGCTGCCCGATGGCGTCGTGTTGGACGGCGAGATTGTCATAGCGACCGATCGAGGGTTGGACTTCGACGCGCTGCAGCTGCGATTGCATCCGGCGGCATCGCGCGTCGCCAAGCTGGCAAAGGAAGCACCGGCTTCGTTTGTGGCATTCGACGCGCTCGCGATCGAAGGTCGCAATGTGATGTCGTCGTCGCAGAGCGAACGGCGCGCGCTGCTGGAGACAGCTTTGTCGAAAGTGGAGCCTCCTGTGTACCTGACGCCAATGACGCGCGAACGCAGCATCGCACTGCAATGGCTTCAGAAGTTTGAGGGCGCCGGGCTTGACGGCGTGATTGCGAAACCCGCGGCGCTTTCATACGCTCCCGGGAAGCGCGCCCTGATCAAGATCAAGCATGCGCGCACCGCTGAGTGCGTCGTCGCGGGCTTCCGCTGGCACAAGAGCGGGACCGATGTGGTCGGCTCGTTATTACTCGGCTTGTATGACGACCGCGGCGCCCTGCAGCACGTCGGTGTTACCTCGTCGTTCACGATGGCCACGCGGAAGCAGCTCGCTATCGATCTCGAACCGCTGCGCAAGGATGCGCTCGTCCATCACCCGTGGCGAGACTGGGCCAGTGCCGGCGACGGTGCCGCTAATCGCATGCCGGGAGCGCAGAGCCGTTGGAGCGCTGGAAAAAATCTGTCATGGGAACCGCTGCGTATCGAGCGGGTCTGCGAAATCAAATACGATCATCTGCAAGGCGATCGCTTTCGACACGCCGCCATTTTTCTCCGATGGCGGCCTGACAAACCACCGCACGATTGCCGCTATGACCAGCTGGAAGTCACGGCGCCTTTCGAGCTCGCGAAGGTTTTCGGGGCGGGCTCTCCTCAACTTTGAATCGCGCCGATGCGTCGGGCTCGTCGTCGGGATCGAGCGGTTCCTGTTTGGGTCTCAGCTCGACCGGCACACTCTGCAGGTTGACGCGGATGCGCGTCCACGTCGACGAGCGTCCGCGCATTCCATCGACCAGCACATCGGCAGCGGCCAGGTGCGCAGCAGCCGCGGGATGACGCGCTTTCCAGCGCTCAAGGCCTGCCAGCACATCGTCCTTGCGCTGCGCTCGACCGATCTCGATCAGTGGATGTTTTGACGCGCGGCGTGATGGCTGCACGCGCGGCGGTTCACCGGGCTGCTTCTTGTATTGCGGTGGCCACGGCGCATCACCCTGCCCCTCGCGCTCGTGCCGCGCCGACAACTCCAGCAGGCTTACCAACGAGCCCGCGTGATCGTCGATAGCTGCGTGTAGATCGCCGAGCTTCGCAAAACGCGAAGGCATCGTCAGCAGCGTAAAGTCGCCGGGCTCGGAAGCATCGACCTCATCCCACGTGAGAGGGGCCGAGACACGCGCATCCGTTGTCGGGCGGACCGAGTAAGCGGCAGCCACGGTGCGGTCCTTGGCATTCTGGTTGTAGTCAAGAAAAACGCCGTGACGTTCTTCCTTCCACCACTTGCTTGTTGCAATGCTCGGCGCGCGGAGCTCGACCTCGCGCGCGAGGGCAAGAGCCGCGCGGCGCACCTCGTCGAACGTCCAGCGTCGCTCGATGCGCACATAGATATGCATGCCGCGCGAACCCGATGTCTTAAGCCACCCCACGAGCCCGAGATCCGCCAACGTCGCTCGCACGACGCGCGCAACCTCACGAATCTGTTTCCACTCCACGCCCGAAACAGGGTCGAGGTCAACGCGCAACTCATCGGGATGATCCAGATCGTCCGCCCGCACCGGGTGTGGATGCAGCTCAAGGCACGCCAAGTTCGCCATCCATGCGAGCGCTGCTGCATCACGCGGCACCACTTCGTCGGCGACATTGCCGGAGGGGAAACGAAGCGACACGACCTCGATCCAATCTGGCCGCGAATCGGGCGCGCGCTTCTGAAAGAAAAAATCGCTGCCCACTCCTTTCGGATAGCGGACCAGAACATTTGGGCGCCCACCCGCACCGCGCAGCGCGCCGTCGGCCACAGCTATGTAATAGCGGACGAGGTCCAGCTTGGTCTGCCCCGTCTGCGGGAACAGAACCTTCAGGGGGTTCGATATCGAAATCTCGCGACCCGCGACTTCGATTAACTCTGGTTGCACCTTAAGCATCTCGACAGAACAAAATATTTGTCCTTAGCGAAACATGACCGAATGCTAATCGGGTGGCGAGCTGCGCAACGAGCGCTGAAACCACGCAACGTCGTGCCATTTTCCAAACTTGTGCCCCACTGAAGTGAACACTCCGATGGGAACAAAGCCCACTGCCTGGTGTAGACCCACGCTCGCCGCATTGGGCAGCGTAACGCCCGCATAGG
>JACCYC010000212.1 GCA_013696665.1 Burkholderiaceae bacterium
CGATGCGTTTCCCGCGCAGCGCGCGCAAGTGCTCGGGCGCCGCTCCGATCAGTTCGATTCCGTCGAACACGATGCTGCCGCGAGTAATACGACCAGGCGGGTCGATCAGACCGAGAATCGAAAAGCCGGTAACTGACTTGCCCGAGCCCGATTCGCCAACCAGGCCCAGCACCTCTCCGCGCGCCAGGTCGAACGAAACATCCGCAACAGCGGGCAGTACTCCGTCGCGCGTTGCGAATTCGGTGCGCAGGTTACGTACGGACAGCAGTGGCGCGTTCATGGAGAGTCGCTACCGTGCGAGGCGCGGGTTCAGTACGTCGCGCAGCTGATCGCCGACCAGATTGATCGCCAGAATCGTCAGTAGAAGCGCAATGCCGGGGTACAGGCTGATCCAGTATTTACCGGACATCAGCACTTCATAACCGTTTGCGATCAGCAGACCCAGCGACGGCTCGGTCGGCGGCAACCCGAGGCCCAGGAACGACAGCGTCGCTTCCAGCGCGATGGCATGCGCCACCTGCACCGTTGCGACCACGATCAGCGGCGGCAGCGCGTTGGGCAGCAAGTGACGCATCACGATGCGCGCCGCGGAAAGCCCCAGCGAGCGCGCCGCTTCGATGTATTCCTTGTTGCGCTCTACCAGCGCAGCCGAGCGTGCGGTGCGTGCGTAATACGCCCACTGCACGGTGACTAGCGCAATGATGATCTTGTCGACGCCCTTTCCAAGCACTGCCAGCAGGATCAACGCCACCAGGATCGCCGGGAAGCCGAGCTGGATGTCGACAATGCGCATGACGATCTGCTCGAAACGTCCGCCGGCGTACGCCGCGAGCACGCCGAGGATCGACCCGATCGTCAGGGCGATGACGCCTGAAATGACACCCACCATCAGTGAGACACGCAAGCCGTAGAAAATCGCCGAGAGCATGTCGCGCCCCTGGCCATCGGTGCCGAGCCAGTAGGTCATCCCATCCATACTCTGCGCGCCGGGCGGCTGGCGCGAGTCGAGCAGATCGAGCTTGGTCAGGTCGTAGGGGTTCTGCGGTGCAAGCCACGGCGCGAAAAGCGCAATCGCGACAATCACAAGCACCATTGCCAGGCCGAACATCGCAAGCTTGCTCTCGGCAAACTGAGACGCAAATCGCCGCCACGGCAACTGCGCACGATCGACCGGGTCGACGCCGTCGATTCCTATCGATTCAATCGGGGTCGCGGCCATCGCTCAGTGCTGCAGGTCCGTCAGGCGCACGCGCGGGTCGAGCGTCGAGTACATCAAATCAACGACGAGGTTGATCAAGATGAACATGAACACCACGACCAGCAGGTACGCGACGACGATCGGGCGGTCGAGCTGGAAAATCGAATCGATCACGAGTTTGCCCATGCCGGGCCACGCAAAGATGGTTTCGGTAACGACCGCGAATGCGATCACCGAACCGAGCTCGAGGCCGATCACCGTGATCAGCGGAATCATGATGTTCTTCAGAAGGTGCACGCCGATCACGCGCCGGTCGCTCAGTCCCTTGGCGCGCGCAAACTTGATGTAGTCGAGCAGGCTTTGCTCGCGCACCTGCGCGCGCGTCAGGCGAATGATCAGAGAAAGTTTGAACAGCGCCAGGTTGATGGCGGGCAGCAGTGCGTAGCGCAGGCCTTCGACGTTGAAGATCGACAACTGCAGACCGAACACGTCGGTCGTCGGTCCCCTGCCGGTCGATGGCAGCCAACCGAGCTGCACTGCGAATACCATGATCAGAATCAGGCCGACCCAGAACGTCGGCAACGAAAAGCCGAGTATCGACGCCGCCATGATGAACTTGGCGCCGGCGCTGTGCGGTCGCAACCCTGCGTAAAGCCCAAGGGGTATGCCCAACGCCACTGCGATCACCATCGCAAGAAATGCCAGCTCGAGCGTGGCGGGCATCCGCTCAAAAATGACCTCGAGAGCGGGTCGCGCGTACACGAACGAGTTTCCGAGGTTGCCGGTGAACGCGCCCGCAATGAAGCTCACATACTGCTGATGAATCGGCTTATCGAGACCGAGCGCCTTGCTCGCACGCTCCTTCTCTATCTGATCGGCCGACGGGTTGACCAGTATTTCCACCGGGTCGCCAACCAGATACAAACCACCGAAAACCAGCAGTGACGTGACCGCCAGTACCAGAGCCGTCTGTGCAAGCCGGCGCAGGATGTATACGGTCACGGCTGCGCATTCAAACCGGCACTAGCGGTTACTTGCCCGGCCGTACTTCAAACGCATACGTGTTCTGATCGGCGCGCGCTTTGTACGTTATCCCCTGTCGCGTGGCCCAGGTGCTGACTTCGTAGTGCAGCGGCACCAGGCCCATCAACTCGCCGACCGCTTTTTCCGATGCACGGGCGAGCATGATGCCGCGCTTGGTGTCGTCGATCGTGGTCAATGCCTGCGTCAGTAGCGCGTCGACTCCGGCGTCGGAAAAGCGGCCACGATTGGCGGCGCCGAGGCCTTGTTTCTGATCGAATGTCGCCAGAAGCGCGCGCAGCGGCGAGCTTGTCTCCCCGGTTTCGGCACCCCAGCCCGCGAGCAGAAAGGAAAACTCCAGTTTCGAGCCGCGCGAGAAGAACACGTTCGACGGCATTGTTTCGAGCTTGGTGGGAATCCCATTGCGCGAGAGGAACTGCGCGACTGCCTGCGCCACTGCGGCGTCGTTGATGTAGCGATTGTTCGGCGCATGCAACGTCAATCCAAAGCCGTTCGGATAGCCCGCATCGGCCAGCAGTTTCTTGGCCGCGGCCGGATCGTACTTATCGGGCTTCAACGTCTTGCTGGTGCCGAAGAACTGTTCGGGCAGCAGCTGCCCGGCGGCTACGCCTTGTCCCTCCATGATGCGAGAAACGATCACATCGCGGTCAATCATTTTGCTGATCGCTTGCCGCACACGCGGGTCGCGCAGTGGATTCGCCTCGAGCGGCTTGCCGTCAGTGGTGGTGACGAACGGTGAATTCTTTTCGCGGTTCGAATCAAGGTGCAGATACACAACGCGATTCGATACCGCCGATGACAATGCAACCCGTTTGTCCTTCGACAGCTGCGCAATATCGGCGGTTGGCACGCCTTCGATCATCTGCACATCGCCCGCGAGCAGTGCGGCGACGCGTGCCGGTGCACTCGGGATCATGCGGAAGCGCACGTTGTCCCAAGCCGGCTTCGCGCCCCAATATGCATCGTTGCGTTTGAAAACAGCTCGGTCACCCGCCACGTACTCGGCATAGCGATACGAGCCCGTGCCGATCATCGCCTTTCCGGAGTTGAAGTCCTCGGTCTTGGCGCTTTCGGCGACCGATTTCGGCAGGATCATGATCGACGTCATGTCGTTGGGCAACAGAGGATGCGGCTTATCCGTCTTCAGCCGCAACGTGTATTTGTCTGGCGTCTGGATGTCGACGATCGGTCGAACGAAGAATGCGAAAGACGCCGGGCTGTTGGGCACGTTGGGCACGCGCTTGAACGTTGCAATGACGTCGTCGGCGGTGAAATCCTGCCCGTTATGAAACTTCACGCCTTTGCGCAGCTTGAATTCCCATTCAAGATCGTTGATCGATTTCCACGATTCGGCCAAGCCGGGCTGCATCCGCTGCGCCTCGTCGGTCTTGACCAGCGTTTCGAACACGTGGCGGCCAAGGCTGTTGTTGGGCGTCAGGTTGTGAAAGTGCGGATCGAGTGAGGTAATGGGCGTCGACAATCCAACGGTTAGATCGGCAGCGAGCGTCGAACCCATCATTACCGCTGATGTAACAAGTGCACAACAAGCGCGCAGAATCGTGCGTGGCATGACGCCTCCTGGTGAGAAGGGGCTAGCTTAGCGGCCCGTGGGCACGCCGTGTGCGAGCAATGACCTCGTTACGGCACCTTAAGTAGAAACACCGGGCGACGGGCGTACTGACCGCCTACAAATCCACGATGAGCGAGACCGGCCACCGCCCCCGCAAATCAGCCAGCGGGCCTAAACAAGCTCGGCCGCTTGCATCAGACCACGCGGAGCAAGAAATGGCGGCGTATGTCGGCCGCGAGGAACTGCAGTCAGTTGACGAGGAGTTGGGCACCGTCAACCAGGAGTTAAAGAGCAAGGTAGAAGAACTCGGGCGTGCCAACTCCGACCTGCACGTTTTGATGGGCGCTAATGCAATTGCGACAATCTTTTTAGACCGAGAGCTGCGCATCGTGCGTTACACGCCGTCTGCGGTCGATCTGTTCAGTCTGATTCCTACCGATATCGGCCGGCCACTGGGCGATCTGACCCATCGCCTGGACTATCCCGAAATGGAGCGTGACGCTCGACGCGCGCTCGGCGAACTGATGCCGCCCGAACGCGAGGTGCAAGCGGCGGGGGGCTGGTATCTCGCGCGCACGTTGCCGTATCGCTCGGCCGATGACCATATTGGCGGCGTCGTATTAACCCTTGTCGATATCACTGCCCGTCGCCAGGCCGAAGATGCTCTGCGCGAACTGCAGGCCGAACAGGCATCTGATCTTGCGGCGATACTGCGGCTGCAGGAATTGAGCGCGCGCATCCTCAGCTCCGCCGATCTGCCTGCGTTGCTGAAACCGTTGCTCGATGCCACCGTTGAGATGCAAGGCGCGGATTTCGGATCCGTACAGCTACATGACAGTTTTCTTGAGAGGCTCGACGTCGTCGCGCAGCACGGCTTCGACACCGCGATTCTGCAGCGCTTCGCAAGCGTTGCCATCGATGAATCGACTTCGAGCGGGCGCTCGATTGCGCAGCGTCGGCGGGTCGTCGTGTTCGACGTGAATGAAGACGAGCGTTATGCCCCGATGCGCCAGTTGGCCGCAGATGCGGGTTTCCGCGCGGTGCATTCGACGCCGCTGTTCGATCGCAACGATGCGCCGTTGGGCGTGTTGACGACACATTTTCGGGAGCCGCACCAGCCATCGCCGCGCGTGCAGCGGCTGACCGACCTCTATGCACGGCAGTTCGCAGACGTGATTGCGTTCAAGCTTGCTGAGCAGAGCTTGCGTACATCGGAAGAATCTTCGCGGGCCAGCGAAGAGCGGCTGCGGCTGGTCATTGAGAATGCGCGCGAGTACGCCATTTTTTCAGCTGATTTCGACCGGCGGATCACCAGCTGGAACTCCGGTGCTGAGCGCCTGATCGGATACAGCGAATCTGAAGCAATCGGTCTAAGTGCCGACGTGATCTTCACGCCTGAAGATCGTGCCGCGGGCGCCCCCGAACAGGAGGCCAATGTGGCCTTTATCGAAGGGCGCTCCGCCGATGAGCGCTGGCACGTACGGAAAGACGGCAGCCGATTTTGGGGCAGTGGCGCGATGATGGCGATGCACGATGCGAACAACCGAACGTTCGGACTGCTGAAGATTTTCCGCGACCAGACCGCGCAGCGCGAAGTTAATGAGGCACTCGAGCGCAGTGAGGCCGAGCTGACACAGGCGCTGCAGGACAACAAGGTAGCGCGCGATGCACTCGAGGCCGCCGGCCGCGCCAAGGATCGTTTTCTCGCAGTCCTGTCGCACGAGTTGCGCACACCGCTGACGCCGGTCGTGATGGCGGTGCACACCCTGGCGCGCCGCGCGGATATTCCGGACGGGGCACGGGACGCGCTCGAGATGATTCGCCGCAACGTGAAGATCGAGTCGCACCTGATTGACGACCTGCTCGATTTAACGCGCGTCTCGCGCGGCAAGTTTGAGGTGATCCCCGAGCCAATGGATTTGCATTCGGCGATCAAGGGGGCGGTTGAAATCTGCGAATCGGATATCCGTGGCAAGCGCCAAACCCTCGAAATCTCGTTAGATGCGGTGCAACACGACACCCTCGGGGACTACACGCGGCTACAGCAGGTCGTGTGGAATTTGCTGAAGAACGCGTCCAAATTTACGCGCCAGGGCGGTCTGATCAGGTTATCGACCCGCAGCTCGAACGACCGATTCTTTGTATCAGTGTCGGACAACGGCATCGGCATCGACCATTCGACCCTCCTGACGGTTTTTGAAGCATTCACCCAAGGTGGGGAATGGGTTGCCCGCGAATTTGGCGGACTGGGCCTCGGGCTTGCTATCTCAAAGGCGACAGTTGATGCACACGGTGGAGCTATTGCGGCGGAAAGTGCTGGGCGCGGGAAGGGAGCGACGTTTATCGTTGAGCTGCCTCTGGTTCGGCCCCGTTCCTAGTCACCGTCAAATCGTATGGGATCAAGCACAAATAACTGGAAACCGAGCGACGCGACAGGCTTAAGGATTTTTGTGGTCGAGAATCACGCCGATACGCGTGAGTTCCTCACGTACCTTCTACGGGATCTGGGACACACGGTAATCGTCGCGGACACGATGATTCGCGCGCTGCGCGATGTGCCGGCGGCCAACTGCGATGTGCTGATTTCAGACATCGGCTTGCCCGATGGTGACGGCTGGGAGTTGCTTGCGCGCCTTGACCTCCCGCAGCCGATCTATGCCGTCGCGATGAGCGGATATGGTACGACTTCAGATCGGATCCGAAGCAAGGCGGCGGGTTTTCGGCACCACTTGGTGAAGCCGATGGGGCTCGAGCAGCTTGAGTCGATTCTGCGTGAAGCTGCCAGTGAGATTAAGGGTGCGCAAAGCGATCGCGGCGAACGCAGCCCGTTTTTGGTGAACACGAGCCCGGTTTAGGCTCTCGGGCTACGCGTTAGCGAAACGCGCGGAGCCTGCCGGCGGATGCCAACTCATTATCGCTAATGCGAACGGCAACCGCATCGTCTAGACGCCGCTTCGCGATCATCTAATTACGGCCGGAAACACCCATCAAATCGGCGCTACGGTGACGGGTATGCGCAGCAAGTTGACGCTGCGTAAAAGTAACATGCGCCTGTTCTGCAAAGGAGCTCTGATGCCCTCTCCCGCGGTCCAGCGTGTCACTCGCAAAAAACCAGTACAGCCATTGAGCGTCGTGGCGGAAAAAAGCGAGCGGATTAAGGAGTCAGTCGAAGAGTGCGCCGACGAGCTTTCTTCCGTGAATTCGGTGCTAAAGCACGGGCTGGACAAGCAAAAAACTCACGCCGTCGTTGAAGGGGCGCTGCAAAAGAGCGAAACAATCGAAGACAAGGTTCAGGACTGCGCCGAGGAATTGGCTGATGTGAACCAGGCTTTAAAGGAAAACGTTGGCGAGCGGGAAGTCCTCGAGCATGAGCTGGACGCGG